>SLHA01000142.1 GCA_007136405.1 Candidatus Latescibacterota bacterium | reverse complement strand
GGCAACGCCTGGGGCGAAACGGATGGCGGCGCATCCAGACGCACGGGCTGACCTGGAACGCCAGCGCGGACAAAATGCTGCAGTTATACCAGCGTGCTTTGGCAGGGGATGCGCCTCAGTGGACGGCTGAGCCTTCGAGCGGCGCCAGGTCGACGGCCGCACAGACCGGTGTCGTTCGGAGGGGTGGGGCACGGGACAAGCAGTCGCGGGAGGATGGTGCACCGACAGACGCCGCGCTCGCATGCGCCGCACCGACAGAATTAGCGCCGACAGACGCAGCGCGGACAAACGCCGCGCGGGCCGATGACAAGCGGGACAAACGCTGATGTGCGGTATCGCGGGCAAGGTGAACGCGGATGCAGCGCGGCCGGTGGATGCGGCAGTTCTCCGTCGCATGTGCGCGGCCATGGCGCACCGTGGTCCGGACGACGAGGGCATCCGTGTGGATGGCCGGGTGGGGCTGGGTATGCGGCGACTCAAGGTGATCGATCTGGATACCGGCGCCCAGCCCATGGGCAACGAAGACGGCTCCCTGAGCATCGTGTTCAACGGCGAAATCTACAACTACCGGCAACTGCGCCAGGACCTGCGCGCCCGCGGTCACGCGCTGGTCACAGCTTCGGACACGGAGACCATCCTGCATCTGTATGAGGATTATGGGGCCGATTGTGTCCGGCATCTGCGCGGCATGTTTGCTTTCGCCATCTGGGACAGCGCCGCTGAACGGCTCTTCATCGCACGGGATAGGCTTGGGAAGAAGCCATTGTACTACAGCCAGATACGGGGCTCACTTGTCTTCGCTTCGGAACTATCGGCGCTCATACAGGAGCCGGCCGTGGACACGCGGATCGATCCCCATGCCATCGACGAGTACCTGAGTTATCTGTTTATCCCGCATCCACGGACTATCTATCGAGGCGCGCGCAAGATGCCGCCGGCGTCGTACCTCATATATGAGCATGGGCAGGTGACGGTCGCGCGCTACTGGAACGTGCGGTATGACGCTCCCGTGGCGCAGGATCTGGATACCAGCGTGGAGCAACTGGACGAGATCCTGCGCCAGGCCGTGTCCCTGCGCCTGCTGGCGGACGTACCCGTGGGCGCCTTCCTCAGCGGCGGCCTGGATTCGAGCCTCATCGTCGCCATGATGCAGCGACTGTCGGACCGCCCGGTGCGCACCTTCTCCATCGGTTTTGCGCAGTCCTCCTTCGACGAAACCACGCACGCGCGTCGCGTCGCCGGCTATCTGGGCACGCAGCATCAGGAGTACCGCGTGCATTACGATGTGCAGGAGCTGCTTCCCAGGCTGATCCGGCACTTTGGCGAACCGTATGGCGATTCCTCCGCGATCCCGGCGTATCATCTGGCCCGGATGACCCGCGAAGACGTGACCGTGGCGTTGAGCGGCGACGGAGGCGATGAGGTGTTCGGGGGGTACCGGCGGTACCGGGCGCGCCAACTGGCCGCCTGGTACAATCGCTGGCCCGGATGGGCCGGGCGTGGCGTGTTCGAGCACCTCGTCAGTAGTATGAGGGAACCTGACGGATACTATGGCCAGAGCGCACGTAAAAAAACCAAGCGTTTCGTCGAGTTTGCCCGCATGGTGCGGGAGCAGCCGCAAACGAGCTGGGCGTTTTTCTTTACCGAGGCGGACAAAACGCTTCTTTACACGGAAAAATTTTCCGATACTTTGACCGCAGAACCGGCGCAGTCCAGTTTGGCGCCATATTTCGGAGAATTGGCATATCCGTCAGGGGAACGATGGGTGGAAACTCTTCAGGGCGTGAAGGAACAGGCTCGCGAACATCGTTGGGCGGGCGCAACGGGAGCGCCTGGTGGGTGCGACGGCCTTGCCTGGTGGGGTCCAGACGGCCCACACGGAGGGGAAGGCCCGTACGGACAACCTGGTCAGCAAGGTCGGCTCGAACGCCCCAGGCGGCCCGACGCCGCGGTCCAGAAAATGATGTGGCTGGACTTGATGACCTATCTGCCCGACGATATCCTGACCAAGGTAGACCGAACGAGCATGGCTTGTTCGCTCGAAGTGCGGTCACCGCTGCTGGATCAGGCGGTGGTTGAATTTGCTGCGCGCCTGCCGTTGGCCCACAAATTGCGCGGACGCCAGACCAAGGTGATTCTGCGGCGGCTCGCACAACGGTATCTGCCGCCGGAAATACTGCAGCGCCCCAAGCAGGGATTCGCGGTGCCACTGGGAGGGTGGTTGCGGGGTGAATTGCGCGGATGGATGGCGCAGGTTTTACTGGGGAGCGATGCGCCACTGGCGAACTGGTTCCAGCCAGACCGCGTGCAGGCGATGATCAGCGCGCATCACAGCGGCCGAAGGGACTACAGCCAGCAATTGTGGGCTTTGTGCATGCTGGGACTATGGTTGACGGAGTCACCCAAGAGGATGAATGAAACGACCAGCTAAGATGGCTTCGCCGCAGACCACCCAGGCCCGCAAAGGCGGCATCCGTGGAAATTGGACGCAAATGCTCCGGAAGCGGCCGCCCGGATCGTCTGGCGCAGCGGACGGCCACCTGCGCATCCCCAGCGTGCTGACCGTACTGGGCGAACTGGCCGTGCTAGGCTGGATTGCGGCTATGGTGTGGCATTATGCCCAGATGCATGGACTGCTGCGGTTGGCTGGTCACTTGATCTGGGGTATGGAATTCTGACCGTGCCACCGCACAGGCCGACCAGCCATCATTCCAGCGTGGCCGTGTTGTTGGCCGCAATGGAGGCAACAACCCTGAGGCAAAAGCGCATGCAGGTACTACGGGTACGCGTGTGGGGGGCTGCGGGCGCGGCTGCGGAAGCGCATCCGCCCACCTCTCCCGGCCGCATTTCACCGGACAACCTGAAGGATGCTTGAAAGCGTCATCGAACTGCTTTTTGCCGTCGCACTGCTGACCGGCGCGGTGGGCAGCGGCCAATGGCTTCTACGCCGAATCGGCTTCATCACGGCCAACATGGCGGAGTCCATCAGCTTTGCCGCCGCCGCAGGTTGCGGGATGCTGATCCTGGCTGTAACAGGCCTGGGTCTGATGCGGTTGCTGTACGTGCAGACGGTGTGGCTGCTCACCGGTTGCGGGGTGGTGGCCGGTAGCTTCTTCGTGGCGCGCAGTCGCTGGCTATGTATCCGCCGCGGGTACACCATGCCTCGTATCGGCGCACATCCAGTGTACCTGACGGTGAGTGTCCTGCTGTTGCTGACCCTGAGTTTCGCCTTAGTGCGCGCCCTGGCGCCGCCCCATGGCGCCACGGACCCGCTCGCGTACCAACTGGCCCTTCCCAGGATTTACCTGGCCAATGGGTACCTCAGCTTTGAGCGCAGCATCAACGGGGCCCTGTATCCGTCCAATGCCGGGATGTTGTTTCTTGTGGGCCTGGCGTTGCGTAACGGCGTTCTGTCCCAAGTGATCAACTGGTCGATCGGGGTGCTGACCTGCCTGGCAATCCTGGGCTTCTGCCGAAGGCATTTCACCTGGCGCAGCGGCGTGTGGGGCGCGGCCATATTCGCTACCATGCCAGTGGTGATGGTGTTGAGCGGGCTCGCTTATGTGGACCTGGTGTTGTGCTTCTTTCAATTCATGGCCTTCTACGCGCTGGCCAACTGGCTGGCAGGCGATGGGCGTTCCGCTTTGCTGGCAGCGGCCGTGGCCACCGGGTTGGCCATGGGCACCAAACATCAGGGTATCTCCACCGTAGTCCTTGGCGGAGGCATCGTGATCATCGGGGATTTGCTGCAGCGCCGCGGCTTGCGGGCCGCCGTGACGGATCTGGGCCAGTACGCCGGTATCGCGGTCCTGCTGGCCGCGCCGTGGTATGCGCGCGCCTGGGTGGTGGCCGGCAATCCGCTGTGGCCGCTGGCCAACGGTTTCTTCGGCGGGCTGGAGTATGCCCAGATTCCCACCGTGATGGGCGGCGTGCGCACCTCGGAAGAGTCCACCGGCATGTGGGCTTATGTGGTTGGTACGGTGGCATGGCTGCGACACTACTGGCACTCGTGGTCACCGTGGCACTGGACCTTTGCGCCTCCGGGCTGGCAAAAATCCGTTGGACCGTTTTTCCTGGCGCTGCTTCCCGGCCTGTTCCTGGTACGCCGGGACAGAAAAGTGCTGGCACTGTCGGCTGGCTGCATCGTCTTCTTCCTCATGTTGCTACGCGGCCTGCACATGAATCCGCGCTATGGTCTGGTGCTGTTCGCTTACCTGGCCGTATTGTGTGGGGTCGCGGCCGAAAGGCTGATGGACAGCCGGGTGCGGATGGTGCGGAGTGCGTGCGCCGTCATACTGCTGACAGCCATCACGCTGCAGGCGACCTGGGCCTTTGCCATGGCCCGGCCCTTGTTCTCCGTGGTTTTCGGGGCCCAGTCCAGGGAGCAGTTCCTCATCAGTCACGAAGGCGCGTACCGGGCGATGCGGTTCATCAACAGCCGGGTGCCTCAATCCGCCACCGTGCTGCTCCAGGGTGTGGTCAAGGGTTTCTACTGCGACCGGCGCTATATCTGGGATCATTCGCATCCGGGCGTCATCACTTACGCGGACTACGAAACACCGGAGGAACTGCTGGCACGACTGCGCGAACTGGGGATCACCCATATCCTGCGCATGATCAACATCCCACCGAGCCGCCTTGACTTCTTCCCGCAGTACTTCCAGGATCCGTTCCACGAAGAATTCCGCCAGCGTTACCTGAGGCTGCTATACCGCGACGAGTCCTATGCCGTGTTTTCGGTGGGGGATGGGGAGTGAGGGAATCGCCTGGCGAGCACAGGAATGCACTGACGCGGCACCGCGTCTGGCGGTGTGGCGGAATTCCGGGGTGGCGAACAGGGATGTGCACGCAAGGCGCAGCCATGGGCGGACGTACGAGCATGAGCATCGCTGTGTTCCAGCCTCGCTGGTAGCGATGAACGCTCATTTCGTGCGTTTTTCCCGGCATACCCTGGTCGCCGTGCTGGCCACCGGCAGTATCTACGCCCGGAACATCATCCTGCTGCCGGTGTTGACGCGTTCGCTCAGTCAGGCGGACTACGGCGCCTGGGTGCAGGTGGTGGGACTGGTGGACCTGCTGAGCAACCTGGCTTGCCTGGGCCTGGGCGCCGCCCTGGTGCGCTTCGTGCCTCGGAGCCGGAAGGCGCACACCCTGGCCGACGACGTGACGTCCGGACTGGTGGTGGGCCTGGCCGCCGGCAGCGCCATGGCGCTGCTGATGCTGCCGGTCGCACCGCGCCTGGCGGGCCTTTTTCTGCGCTCCGACCACTATGTGCCGCTCCTGCGAGTCATGGTGCTGGCCGTTCCTTTCGGAACGCTGGCCAGCTTGATGCTGGTCTACTTCAAGGGCTCGCGGAAGATCCTCACATACAGCGTTCTGCTGATTCTGGAGGCCTGGGGAGTCGTAGCCCTGGCCCTGGCGCTGATCCAGCGTGGCTGGGGAGTGTATGGTGTCGTAGCCTCGCTGTTGCTGTTCAAGGGGCTGGTGTGTGCGACCGCGGCATTCCTGCTCTGGCGCCAGCGATGCCTCGCCATGCCGTCGTTTACGGCGATCCCCGGCTTCCTGAGGTACTCGCTGCCGCTGTTGCCGTTGGGCGTGTTCCAGATGATCAACAATGTCGGTGACCGGTACATCATCTCGCTGTACTGGGAGCCGCAGGCCGCCGGCGTGTACGCGGTATCCTATGCGGTAGGCAGCCTGGTGGGGTTGGCCTTCGCTCCGGTGTTCTACGTGCTGGGACCGGCCCTGGCCGAGGCGTGGGAGGACCAGCGCGAGGGGGATATCCGGGAATACTTCCGGTACGCGCAGAAATATTCGCTGTTGCTGGCTCTGCCGGCCACGGCGGTGTTGGCGCTGTTCCATACTCCGATCATCACTCTGCTGTCGACTTCACGCTATCTGGCGAGTCCCTATGTGGTTATCTGCGTGGCCCTGGGGATCATGCTGATGAATGTCAGTGCCATGGCCGAGATCCTTCTGCACCTGCAGGAACGCACGCGGGTGATCCCTGTGATCCTTGGAAGCTGCGCCATGGTCAACATCATCGCCAATCTTCTGATCATCCCCCGGTGGGGGTACTACTGGGCCGCGGTCACCACCCTGGCGACGTACGGCCTGCAGTTTCTGTTGACCTGTCTGCGCGTGCGATCGGCGAACCTGTTCAGCCTGAACACAGGATGCCTGATACAGAGCGGACTGGCCACCCTGTGCCTGATTCTTGTCGTGCGCTTGAGCGGGACCGAGACCTGGGTGCCCATGGTGCGAAGTCTGCTGTCGGGCGGTGTCAGTTATGTGGTGGCATTGTATTTGCTTGGAAGTTTCGAGCAGCGGGAGTGGATATTGTTGCGGTCGGTACTGAACCACGGGAGGAACTGATTGGCGGCTGCGGAGAACAAGCGCGCCAGGGTGTACGAGCACATCCGCCGGCATCTGGTGGCGCTGGACAATCCTGAAGACACGGTTCTGGAGTTGGGGTGCGGGGGCAAGCAATATGAAGCCTGCTTCAGCGGTCGTCATTTTGGCATGGATATCACGGTGGGCAACTATCCCGGAGTGGGGCCGGACGTGCTCGGTGACGCACAAGTGCTGCCTTTCCGCGACAACAGTGTGGATTTGATATTCGTTGTGGCGGCGTTGTGTCTCATGCCAAGCATTGATTCTGTGCTGCGGGACTGCCACCGTATCCTGCGTCCTGGCGGGAAGATGGTGGTCTTTGACTACAATTACTGGGTAACTGGACGGATTGGCGGCCCTAACCGGTTTACATCATTCAGATTATTCAAGCTCCTGAAAAGCGCCGGGTTCTATACTCGTATCCATTGGGATTGCGTGCCCTGCCGTGGGCCTTCATGCCTTCATTTTTTGTACCGATGCATCTGGTTCAGGTGGATGGTCTATCTTGTCAGTAACTGGGTGGTGGTATCAGGATGCAAAGCTACTTAGAGCTTTGCGCAGGGCGCGATGTGCTGCTGTGCGGATTGGCCGCATGCGGTAGAGTAACACCTGAACAGTGCGTCACTGAGCTAACGCAGTTGGCCAGGCGCGTGATAGTTCTCGATATCAGGCATGCAGCACTGGAGCCCGCCTTGCGCGCAGGCGCCGAGGCTGTAGTAGCAGATGCAGAGAACTTCTCGTTGCCTTGTCAGGTAGACGTGGTGTTGTGTTGGAAGATCCTGCAACACTTGAGTAATGCCGGAGCGTTTTTACAGTGCGTCCGCGGTGCTCTACATCCGCCGGGACACCTGATCATCAAAACGGCGAATGTGGACGCGTTGGTACGTCGGCTCTATGTGACGTTGGGACTACTGAGCAGGACCGACTGGGCCAATCCTCACCATGTGGCGCTGTACGACGCCGAGACTCTGTGTCATCTGCTGTCAAAATACCGATTCCGCGTGGAAAGACTCTCTTTTCAATCAGGCAGCCGTCTGGGAGCCATGGCTTCCTCAATACGCGCACATTGGTCGGATGATCTGCTAGCGGTGAGCACAATGGAGCCGGATTGTACATGAAAGTTGAGTTTTCGAGAAAAACACCCTGTGATTGGGACGACATAGCGAATCGACTTGACGGAGCCAACATTCATCAGACTTCTCACTGGGCCCGATATTGCCAGACACGTACCATGGATCGCGCACTGTTTGTTCGTGTGCTGAACGGGCAGAAAGTAGTGGCACAGCTACTCGCTTTCCAGGCGGTGCCCCGCTCGACGGTATTCCGCCGAGGCTCAAAGATTCTGGCAGCTCTGCATTGGTTTCTACTGCCCCTGGCTGGTAAAGTCTACTGGCGTGGAGGCCCGCTTGTTCGGGGGCAAGATCCCGGTGCCGTACGAGCGGCAATAGAGGGTGCAGTACAGCAGGCAAAGACTCTCAAAGCGGCGTATGTGGAAGGTACCATGCCTCCGCGGTTCCCCAGCGCGGCGCTGCAGGGCATAGCTGGAGCCACGGACAGGCGTGGTCAGACGATAGTGGTGGAGACCGCCAAGATCGAGGATCTCACTTCCGTTCCCATAGAGCGCAGTGCTCGCAAGCAGATACGCAAAACGCTCGACGCGGGAGTGGTCATTTCAACTTACCCGGAGAATCCAGCGGTGTTGGCGTCGCATATCGAATGCCTGAAAGAAGCACGCGGAGATCGCACAGGTGCTACGCGTTGTCAGGTTTTGAGTCTGGCAGAAGGGCTGAAAGAGCGCTTCAAGATATTCATGGCATCAAGTCCGGATGGTCAGCCTCTGGCCGGAGTCGGCGTGATGTATTTTGGCTGTATAGCTTCTGAGGGAGTCCGATATGCCACTTCTGCAGCCTACGAAAGGCGGTTATCGGGTGGTGACCGCATACAGGCAGAGATTGCGGTGTGGTGCCGTGATCAAGGTATACCGCTGTTCGATCTGGCTGGGTTGCCATCACATCCACGCGATCGTAAGCAAGACGGGATCTATCGATTCAAAGTGAAATACGGTTGCCCGGAGCCGGTTGCCGGGTTCAGTCAAGTGCTGTCTCGACGCCGGTGTGCTCTGGTTGCGGCTATGCTGCGTACTGTTGGAGGGCGCAACGAATGGGGGTTCTAGATGGCTTTGATTTCGCTACCATTGCGGCGCAGACTGCTGCGCCTGCGCCGCGGTCTGGCTCGTTTTCTGATCCGGCCCCTTCTGCTATCCCGCAGGCGGGCGCGCCTGGTGTACAGGGCTGGCGCGGCGCTGCGGGCATGGGATGCCTATCACCCGCTACCGTGGCTGGGTATAGGCAGAGGAAGTCGCACTGGGGGAACTCTGGAGCGCTGGGCATTGATGCAGCCTCTCATCGACAAGATTACCCCTGGTTCTGCGATCGATTTGGGAGCTCAGGTTGGGTATTTTACGTTTCAGTTAGCAGAGAGGGGATGGCTTGTCCTCGGTGTAGAAAGTGATCCATATACTCACGCAGGTGCTTGTTTGATACGTCGATCTGTCCGGCTGAATCGAGCCGCATTCGAGTGTATGAAAATTACGAGCAGCAGCATTCGTAGTCTGCCGTCTGTTGACATCTTCATTTTTTTGTCGCTCTGGCACCACCTATGCCTCGCTGAGGGATTGGAGTCAGCGCGCGGTATCTTGTGTGATGTGCTGGAGCGTACGCGTCTCGTCTGCTTTTTTGAGTCTGGTCAGGCCGACGAAGCATACGAGGGATGGGTGGATCGCTGGCCAGATATGAGTCCTGATCCTCGGCAGTGGTTGAAGAAGATGCTGTTGGAATGCGGGGCTGTTCACGTGGACTATCTCGGGTCTACGCCCACCCACTTGGGTCCAGTGCCGAGACACCTGTTCGCTGCTTGGACGAGGGAGCCCGGCGATCCGGTTTCCAATGAGGATGTGAAGCGCTGTAGAGACTATATTCCCCTGGCGCGAAAGTCGCTTTCCCGCTGAGGCCAGCTGCGCATGATATCAGCTACCACATCCAGACGGGTGGGGGGTTCCTCTCCCGCGGCGGCGCCATCTCCCTGGGCGGCTTCCTGAAAAATCCGCTGCAGTGCGTCGCAGATGATCACTTCTTCGCCCTCTTCCAGGAAAATCGGATCCAGGCTGAAGCGGTTGTGAGCGAAGTCGTAGTCATGCGTTTTGATCACGGGGTTGTGCTCTGCCAACAGTCGGCTGATTTCCCACACCGGTATCCGGGTGATGGCCGGATCGACCTGGATGTGCACCCCGCCCGCGGAGTGGGAATGAGCGGAACGCGGCGCGTTCACGGTGACTCCGGGAATCCCCTGCAGGCGTTGGGCCATGTAGGTGACCATCTGCTGCTGCTGCGGCTTGCGCCGGGTCCACTCCTGTGCCTGCCACTGGCGGATGGCCTCGATAGCCCCTATGATGCCTTCTTTGCCCACTTTCATAGGCCGCCCGATACCATTTTCCTGCAGAAAACAGGCGTACGCCAGGTCACGACGGCCGGCTATCAAGCCCGCCGTGGGACCGCGAAGCCATTTCTGGCAGCTGAAGGTCACCAGGTCCGCGCCGGCCGCGATCATTTCCCGCACATGCATGCCGGAAGCATCATCGACGATCACCGGCACCTGGTATTTTCTGCAGGTTTCGATGAACCGTTTCGGCGGGATCATGCCTGGACCAGCGGCCCGGCCGCCCAATACATACAGAGCCGCCGCGGTGTTCTCGTCGAGGGCGTCCTCCAGTTGATATACGCCACAGTCAGGCGCTTCGCCCAGCTCCAGAAGGTGACCGCCTACCATACGTACCAGCTGGTAGATGGGGGTCTCCCCGGCCATGATGATATGACCCTTCTGGATGACGAACTGGTGTTTGAGACCTTCGACGCGCGGCAGTTCCTTGATGCGCGCCAGATTGTCCCCGGTCATGCAGGCGGCTGCAGCCACCGCGATGCCCGCGGCCGTACATCCCGTGGCACAGCCCGCCTCGGCGCCGCTGTATGCAGCTATGGAGCGGGATACGCGAGCCTGCAGATCCACCATTTCCACACTGATGGTAAGAGCGTCGGCCACGGCCTGACGCACTGGTGCACTGCATTTGGCGGCGCCCAGAACCGTCGCGGCCCCGCGAGCATTGATGACTTTCGTCAATCCGTACTCTTTCCAGATGTCCACTATGTCGTCCTCCCATGAAACGTATCATGCCGCAACAAGTTGAGGGGTCTTGGCCGAGTATGGGGTACGTATCTCTACACCGGCGACAGAGGTCCCGGTGAGTGCTCCGCTACACGCTACACGGCCTCCATCCGTTGAATGCCGCCGTGCTGCGGATGCCGCCTTGTTGCGGATACCGCAGTGTTGCGGATACCGCAGTGTCGAGTAATGGCGAGGTTCTTCGCTGCCATCGCACCACCGTATCGGCGATGGAGTACACGGGTTCGATGCGCCAGAGCAGGCCGGCCGGTCCTGGCGGAGAACTGCCGCCAGCTATTCGGCGGCCTTGCCTGCAGCACGAAACGCTGTATTTCGGTACGGAGTATCACAGCACGGGGTGCCGCGGTACAGTGTATCACGCTGATCGTCACTGATTCGCACAACACTGCCGGTGATCTGCGATGTGTGCGCCGCGTGCACCAGCTTCACTATGGTCAGTGCTTCCTGAATGGATACCGGAGGGTGCTTCAATTCCCCGGTGAGATACTGCACAAAATGCCGGTTGATGCCCTCATATCCCCAGCTCACTACCCGTCGTGGGTCGGGTACGGAAAAATAGTCCATGCCTTCACCCTGATCAAAATGCATGGACCGCAGTGGGTAGCCCCCGGCCACCTGGCCGTCCAGGAAAACTTCCAGGCGGACCAGGGCGGCTTCTGGATCGACCGAGTAGGGTGTCGTTCCGTTATCATGGAATTGCATCGATGCCAAACGTCCCCCGGGGAAGCGCATGATGGCGACGGCGGTATCGTCCAGGTGATCGTCGGCCACCCGCTGCCGCTCGGTGAATACCGCCAGGTCATCCGGGGCTGTGCCCATCAGGTGGCAGGTCAGGTCGAAGACGTGGCTGCCGAGGCAATGGAGGATACCGCCCCCCACGTCCGGCAGACCAGCCCATCCATGCAGAAATGGCGGTGATACCAGCGAGACATGCATGCTCCTGGGCAGCTTACCCTGCACTCGGCGTTTCAACTCCATCACGCCCGGGGAGAAACGATGGTTGAAGCCCACGGTGAAGGGAATATCCCTTCGGGTCACGAGATCGACCATGTCCTCTGCCTGGTCCGGTTCCAGGGCCAGGGGTTTCTCGCAGAAAATGGCCTTGTCCGCCTGGGCTGCGGCCCGGACCAGAGCGTGGTGGGAATCATGCCGGGTGCAGATATACACTGCATCCAGATCCATGGCCAGAAGCTGTTGCACTGAAGAGCAGCACTGAGCTCCCGTCTGTTCCGCGAAAGTCCGGGCGTTGGCGGCATCGATGTCGTAGGCGGCTCTGATCCGGAGCGGCCGATCCAGCATCTGCAACGCCTGTCCATGCTGTAGTGCGATCATTCCGGTGCCGATGAAACCGATGTTTACCGGCATGGTATCGGGTCCTTTGGTGATTGCGCAGGCATGAGTTTTGCGTCTAAGCTGGGTCGGAACACACGCCCAGGTCTATTATCCTGACCTGAGCGGTGGCCGCACCGGCCAGTGACGACCAACCTCCGGGACCGTTCGGCAGATCCGGATGGTCATGGGCACCGGTACCGATACGCATGCGGCACCCCTGTCACCCGGCGCTAACGCCGGTCGATTTTTCGTCCTCCATGGCCATACATAATATGGCCGCGATAGGAGCACTGCAATCCACTGAGCCACGACGGGCACCAAGCAGGTGCGGACCGGATCCGGTGTCGACCCGTGAGCTGACGGTTATGCCGTGCGCTGTGGCTATAGCGATATCGATACCATATGAAAATACTGGTTTTTCCCCACGACCCCCTGATCAAGTATGTCAGAAAGGGCGAGATCAAAGAGCGCTATTGGAATCCACAAGGCATGTTCGAAGCGGTCCACATTGTCGACTTTACCAGCGAACCGGTAGAGGTAGGGGATGTCCAGCGTGTTGCCGGTGAGGCCGAATTGACCATTCATTCGATCACACCGCGCCAATTCTGGCGCATCCCTTTTCTTGCTGGGCGCGTAGACCGTCTGATCAGAGAGATTGCGCCCGATCTCATCCGCAACCATGCCTTCGCTCACATCGGCGCCCTGGGGGAGAGATCCGCGGGACGGCACGGCATACCTTCGGTGATCAGTGTGCATGGAGACAACGATGAAGCCCGGAGGCTGCATCCCACCCTGCGGTACACAGTGGCACGATACTTCGAAGTATACTCGTATCCGCGTGCTGACCTGGTCATCACGGTTACGGACTATCTCCACTCCTATGTGCGTCGATATGGAGCGAAGAGCATCGAGACGGTATTCAACAAGGTCGACATCGAGCGTTTTCGGGCACGCAGTGTGTACGCGCTGACGGATGAAAAGCGTCTCGAGGTGTTGACGGTTACAAGGCTTGAGTTGCCAAACAAAGATCCCAATACGTTGATCAAGGCGATCAAGCGCCTACCAAGTGCCCGTCTTACGTTGATCGGTTCGGGCCCTGATGCTAATACCGTCTATGCCTGTATCCGTAAAGAGGGTGTCGAGGATCGGGTACGTGTAATACCAAGAGTACCTCATTCTGATATTCCGGCGTACTACGCAGCCGCTGATGTGTTCGCTATATCAACTGGATACGAGGGCTTCTGTATTCCCGTGCTGGAGGCGATGGCGGCGGGGCTGCCGGTGGTAGCCAGCCGGAAAGACCCCATACCCGAAGTAATGGGGGGCACCGGACTGCTGGTAGAGCGCACCCCTGAGGCCTTTGCCGATGCGTTGACCTCGCTGTACCAAAGTGAGACGAAACGTGCTGCGCTTGGGCTTGCAGCGCGCGCTCGCGCCCAGACCATCGACGGCGCCACGATGGAGCGACGTGAAGCGGAACTGCTGCGCGGCCTGATCGAGACCTCGCGGCAAGAGAGCGGTGAGAAGCGGTCCAGTTCCTTGTATGCGAAATACCATCATTCTGGGGAGTGACGGGCCTGGGCGCGCACTATGATTGCCGCGGCGCGTGCCGCGGCGCGGACAGGGTTGGGCTAGTGAGGCGTGTCGTTCAGGCAAACCTTCCATTGCGTTGCTTCCATCTGATGCTGTCCAACCTGAACGCAGGCATCGCTACGTGAACTGACGGGATCGATATGTGCGGCATATACGGCATGGTACTCAACGAAGGCAACGCCGTGCAGGAGCATTGGCTGCACACGGCGGTGCGCCTGCTGCACCACCGGGGTCCCGACGCATCCGGCATCTACGTCTCTCCGTGCGGCCGGGTCGGCCTGGCGCATACGCGGTTGGCTGTCCTGGGGCGGGCCAACGGTAACCAGCCGATGTCGACTCCCGACGGGCGTCTGCGCCTGATATACAACGGCGAGATCTACAATCATCTCGATATCCGGCGCCAGTTGGAAGCGTCGGGTGCTGGCTTTCGCAGCCGCTGCGACACCGAAACGCTACTGCAGGCGTATGCCAGGCACGGGGTACGTTGTCTCCAGCGCCTCGAGGGCATGTTCGCGTTCGCGGTCTGGGATGAAGCCGAGAGAATATTTTTCGCGGCCCGCGATCACACGGGTCAGAAGCCGTTGTACTATCTGCAGACCCGGGCGGGACTGTTCTTCTGCAGCGAGATCTGGCCCCTGCTGCTCACGCCGGGATACGAGCCGCGTATCGACCTGGAGGCGTTGCAGCAATACCTGAATTACTACCTGCCCATGCCGCCGCTGACCCTGCTCGAGGGTATAGAGCGTCTGCCTCCCGGTTGTCATCTGCAGGTGCGTGCCGGCCGGGCGCAGGTCAGCCGTTGGTGGCACCCCTGTTACCGGGTTAAACGCCGGGAACCGGAAGGTGCACTGATCGCCGAGTGCCGTGATCTGCTGCAGGAGATCGTCCAGAAACACCTGATCTCTGAAGTACCGTTGGGTTGCATGCTCTCCGGCGGCATCGACTCGAGCGCGGTTGCAGCCATGGCGCAGGCTGCGGTCGGCGGGCAGTTGCGGACGTTTTCGGCCTTCTACAAGGATCCCCACGGCCGTGACATCGATTACGATTACGCCCAGATGGTGGCGGCGCACCTGGGCACCGAGCACGTCAACATGCTCTACGATGCCGCTGACCTGTTTGCTGAACTGCCGGCGGTGGTGCGGCACTTCGGCGAACCGTACGGCAGTTTCAACGGGGCGATCTCCCTGGCCATCAGTCGCCTCATGAAAGAACACGTGACGGTGGCGCTGAGTGGCAACGGCGGCGACGAGGTATTCGCCGGATACAACACGCATCGCAGTGTCGCCCGGCTGGACAGGCGTGCGGTCCGCGCTTTGCTGAGCGTGATACCGGCGGCGCCGTTCCGGTGGTACTATTGCCGCGCGTCAGCCGGAATGCCCGCCTTCGACAACCGCTGGCTGCGGCTTTACACCCTGGCGCAGACGGATCGTCATGCGCAGCGAATCGCGCACAGCGAGCTGTTCCTGCGCCAGCGTCTGTTCAGTCCGGAGGCCGTCGCGCACATGCCGCCGGTAGAGGATGCCCTGGTGGCAGTGCACCACGCGGCCGACGCCGACACATGGCTGGATCGGTGGACTTATGCGGACCTGATGGCGCGCATGCAGGAAAATATGGTCACGCGCGCCGACATGACGGGTATGGCGGCGTCTCTGGAGATTCGGGCTCCCTTGCTGGACCATCGCCTCATCGAGTTCGCCGCGGGTCTGCCCATGGATCTGCGTATCAAGGCGGGGCGCGTAGGGAAGTACATCCTGCGCGAAGCCGTGCGTCCCATGCTGCCTGCGGCGATCTTCGACCGCCCCAAGCAGGGTTTCAGCGGGGTGAGTTATGCACAATTGATTCACTCGGCCCGCGGAGTGTGGCGCCCGCCGTTCGCCGAGTTGCTGTTCGAACCGGGTGCATGGCTTTCGTTCGGGTTGTTCCGGCCCGAGGGGATCGAGGCCGTGTGGCAGGTGCTGCAGGACGGGCCAGCGAATCATCCGCGCACCACGCGCTGCTTCCAGATCGTGTGGATGCTGGTCTCGCTGCGGATATGGGAGGAGCAGGTGAGGTTGTTGCGCGCCGATCAGCGCGCTGTCGACGCGGATGGAGCGTAGCCTATGCGAAGAGGGCGAAGATGCGCGACGCCGCACCGGGAATGAATGGTGCCAGACGCTTTTCAGGTGGAGCACTCCCTGCCAGCGTCATCAAGCGGGCTTCGGTCGCTGCATGGCATGCGCGTGCGCCTCGGGGTGCATGGCATGCGCGTTCGACGCAGTGGGGCCACTGCGCGTTCCAGGTCGTACCGGTCTGGGAGCTGGAGGCGTCAACGGTGATTCACCGGGGTCAGTGGAGCCGGGGAATCTGCGGCAAGTGATCGAAGTGGCGATCCCGGGAACACAGGGTGAAGTTGCCTTCCACGGTTAGCGCTGCTATCCAGATATCATGGATGGGAATGGGGGTCCCTTGGCGACACAACTGGAAGAAGAGCCGGACGTAGTGATGGGTAGTAGTCTCGGTGGGAGACAGGGGCGAAACGCGCGACCGGTTGAGAAAACGATTCAGGATGCTCTCGTTTTCGCGGCCCCATGAGCCGCACAGAAAACCGGCTCGCAGTTCCGCCAGCACCACGAAGGGCAGGAAGATGTGTTCGGCCGTTTGCAGCCGATCGACAGCAGGGGGCTCGTTAGCGCAGAAATCGCGGTACCGATTGGTGTCGACGAGATTTCTCACGGCCAGAGCTCGGGATCGACCTGGTCCAGTGCCTCTATGGCCTGATCGAATTCGGGATCTTCGACCCAGGTGCCGATCAGGTCGTCCAGGTCGTGGTGGCGAAACGGCATATCGGCAAGGTCGAGCCCTCTTTGGAGCGTCCGGAGAACCACTTCGTTCAGGCTTCTCCGTTCCTCGTCCGCCTGTCTTCTCAATTCCCGGTCGACCCGGTGGGGTATATTCCTGATGGTGTATTGAATGCGCTCTTTAATTATGCCTGCAATGTAGGAATTTTATGCCTGCATATCAAATTCGGAGGGATGGCAGTACACGGAGAATAACATGCGTGAAAGCTGGCTCAGTCATCTGGCAGATCCCCAGGACGGATCGGCGCTGGTCGTGGACCGCGTCTTCAACTCTGCGGGGGACCAGGTCATGGACGGCGTGCTGGTCTCCAAGGCGGGCAGGCACTATCCGGTCATGCACGGCGTGCCCGTATTCATTCAGAACCTCGCAGAGCAGCATGCGGACTGGTTGTGCGACCACGCCGACAGTTTGGAAGATATTCCCGCGGAGTGGGCCGGAGGTCGTTACGAGGCCGGTACCCAGCGGGTGCAGGATAGCTTTGGTTATGAGTGGAGTCGCTATCACCGGGTTCTGCCGGAATACGACAGCAATTATATGCACCAGACGGGCTTGTCCGATGCGTTCTACGCTGGCAAGGTCGTGCTCGATGCCGGCTGCGGATACGGGCGCCACACTAGCTATGTGGCCCGGCTGCCCGGGACTATGGTAGTGGGATTCGATCTCTCCGAGGCGGTGTTCATTGCCTTTGAAACATTGCGCGACCTGGACAATGTAGTTCTGGCGCAAGGGGATCTGTTTCATCCACCTGTCCAGCGCCGACACTTCGATTTCGTGTATTCCTGGGGCGTCTTGCACCACACGCCTAGTGTAGAGGAAGGCTTCCGCTCCATCCGGCTACTGGTGCGTCCGGGCGGGCAGATCAGCTTCGGCGCCTATCGCATGTGGAATCGAATCGGAGTGGCATTCCAGCGCGCCGTGCGCACGGCAACCTGTCGGCTACCACGGGACCTGCTGTACTGGACCTGTTACGCCGCGATGCCGCTGAATGCGCTGTATTTTGCTTTGCTACGGCATATCCCGGGTTTGCGCGAACTCACCCGCGTTTTTATTAAGCCGTCACGCGACTGGCGCATTTGCCACACCGACACCTTTGATTGGTGGCATCCATACTACAACCATTACCATACGCTGGCGGAACTCGAGCAGATGGTTGCTGCCGGCGGATTGGAGCTTATCGAAAGCGATCGAGCCTATAATTCGGTGCGGGCAGGCATGCCCAAAGATAACAACCAAACTCAGGTAACGGCGTGAATCCATTGCTGTTGAGCCTGTTACGGCATTCTGGTTATTACGTTCGTGGTGCCGCATCGACCGTCATGGGCCCCATGCTCTTCCGAAGCATCTTGCGAGCGCAGCGGCGTCCGTACCCTGGCGGGGCCGTGGTGTTGAGCTTCGATGTCGATTTTCCCGCCGACGTGGCCCTGCTGCCTCGGCTGGCGCGGGATCTGGCTGACAGACACCTCTGTGGCAGCTTTGCCGTGGTGGGGCAATGGGTCGAAAAGTATCCCGATGAACACCGGGCGCTGGTGGAATTCGGCCATGAGATCATCAACCATACCTACACCCATCCCAGGCTCCGGAACGTGGACTACGATTTTTCCGCGAGCGACCAGTTCACCGAACAGCGTTTCGAGTCTCTGAGTGATGCAGAGCGTTTGACCGAGATCCGTCAGTGTCACGAGGCCGTCAGCAAGATCCTGAGAGTTCAGATGACTGGTTGCCGTCTGCCGCATTTCGGTAATCTCGAGCCGCGGTTGGTGTACAAACTGCTGGCGGAGGTAGGATACCGGTTTTCCACCTCGGCGCTGGCCGGTCTGTCGCCGCGGGGCGGGGTGCCGTTCCGCCCGGTGGAAGGGCTTTGGGAGATCCCGGTCACGGGCTGCCCGCGCCATCCATTCACGGTGTTCGATACCTGGCATTGCCTGGTAAAAAAGGGTGGGCGCCACAGCCGGCCGGGTGAGTTTGCGCGGCTTTTGCGACTCGCGCTGGATCAGGCGCAACGGTACGCGGCCCTGCTCAACGTGTATTTCGATCCCAAGGACGTGGCAGGGAGCGCGGAATTCTTTGCCATACTGGACGACATAAACGCCCGAACCGATTGTCGAACCCTGACGTACGAGGATCTTTCAGGAGCTTGAAACCGATGTTTCGACCTGTCGAGAGCGCGAGCCACCGGCGCCTGGCCGTCTGGTTCCGGATCCTGGCGCGGACCCTGGTCGCCCTCGTCGCCATCATCGTGAATTTCACATCGGCGCGTCTTGACGGCACGATCGTCTCTTAGCACCCTGATATACCGACCGAGTCCGGATATCGTTTCGTCGCGAATGGGCTCACACAGGAGTTCCTGATATCCTGCCCGAGCCGCAACAAGGAGAGCGCACATGGCCACATCGTTGAGCTGGGATCGCGCCAGTACGCCGGAACCATTGACTCCCATTCTCCAGGCTCTGAGTGACGAATACGCGATCGTCGAGGCGGGGCCTGGGCTGCGGCTGCGCTTCGTCGAGGCTGACGAGCCGGGTCTTGGCCGCATCGAGCGTTCCGCGGATGCGGCCACCATCCGTTACGCCACGCCGGCACTGGCCATGCGGGCTGTGGGCGCCCTGCTGGCGGATCTGGTGCCGGCGGACGGTAAGCTGGAGGAGCGCTCGCCGTTCACGCTTTTCGGCATCATGCTGGATTGTTCGCGCAACGCCGTGATGCGCGTCGACCACCTCAAAGTCTGGCTTCGGCGCCTGGCGCTGATGGGGTACAACGCCGTCCTGCTCTATACCGAGGATACGTACGAGATTCCGGGCGAGCCGTACTTCGGTTACCTGCGGGGTGCCTATACGGCGGACGAACTGCGCGCCATCGACGCGTACGCCGCCAGCCTGGGCATAGAGGTCATTCCCTGCATACAAACCCTGGGGCACCTGGCGCAGATCCTCAAGTGGCCGGCCTATGCACCCGTGAAGGATACCGGATCGGTGCTGCTGGTGGACGCGGAGGAAACCTATGCCCTGATCGGCAAGATGCTGGATCTGTGGCGCGACGTGTGCCGCACGCGCCGGGTGCACATCGGCATGGACGAGACGCACGATCTGGGCCGCGGGCGTTTCATGGACCTGAATGGGTACGAGAACGGCTTCGCGATCTTCAATCGCCACCTGGCGCGAGTCAAGGCCATGTGCGACGAACGCGGCCTGCAGCCGATGCTGTGGTCCGACATGTATTTCCGCCTGGGCAGCCGCACGGGAGACTACTACGACAAGGACACGGTCATCCCGCGCGAGGTCGTCGAACAGATCCCGGCCGGTGTCGAGCTGGTGTACTGGGACTATTACCATCGCGATGAGGCGTTCTACCTGGACTGGATCGAGCGGCACCGCCGGCTCGGATCCGAGCCGCTGATGGGCTCCGGCGTGTGGACCTGGAGAAAGCTGTGGCACGACCGCTTTCTCACCGAAGCCAATGCCGGCGCCTGCATCCGCGCCTGCCGCCAGGCCAGTTTGCGGGAGATCTTCTTCACCATGTGGGGCGACGACGGGGCCTACTGCGACTTCGACTCCGCCCTCGCCGGGCTGGCCTGGTCCGCCGAGCAGGCTTTTGCCGGCCAGGTGGACGCGGGGATCCTCGAACAACGCTTCCAGGCCGTGTGTGGCGCGAGCTATGCCGCGGTCGAGCGCGCGGCGGACCTGAACCGCATCCTGGATCCGGCCGCCGTGTTGTGGGACGATCCGCTGCTGGCGCAGTACCTGTCGCACGAGCGGGCCCAGGCCAGCGATGCGCTGACCGGCGCGGAGCGCGACTACCTGGCGTTGGCCCGGGCCCTGGAGTCGCATCGGGAGGAGGCCGGTGGCGGGCGCCTGGCGCACGCGATCCTGGCGTGCCGGTTGCTGGCCGCCAAGACCGGGCTGGCCGAGCACCTGTTCGCCGCGTATGCCTGCCGGGATCAGGCCGCGCTGCAGGCGGTGCGGGCGCGAATCCCGTCGCTGGAACAGGAGCTGGAGCGTTTCACCGAGTCCCTGCGCGACATGTGGCTGGCGCACAACAAGCCCTTCGGGCTGGAGGTGCTGCAGATTCGCCTGGCTGGACAAAAGGCGCGGTACCAGGAACTGGCCCGGCGGCTGGACGCCATGCTGAGCGGCCCGGATGCGACCATAGCGGAGCTGGAGGCGCATCTGCGCCAACCACCCGGCGGTACGCTGGGCCGGCGCGGTTACCGCAACCTGGCGACGGCTTCGAGTATTCTGTAATGCATCTTCGGATCCGGCGAAGCCCAGACCGGCAGCCCTAACCGGCAACCTGGCGCCCCGGAACGGATGATCGCGGGCATCCGGCTGAGCCACGCCTCCGGAATAACCGGACCGTGGCCGCAACCCGCGCATCCGTAACCCGCGCACTCGCGACCCGCGTATCCGTATCCAGAAGGCTTTTTATCCATGACTGTTGACGATTCCGCCGGCCAACTGGCCGGAATGACCCTGGAGGAGCTGCGCGAGGAGCACCGGCACTGGCTCTTCGATGACTTCCTGCCCTTCATGGACCGCTACGTCGTCGACCACGAATACGGCGGCTTCATGTGCACCGTGGATCGCGATGGCACCCGCATCAGCGGCGACAAGCGCACCTGGTACGAGGGCCGCGGCATCTGGGTCTACTCGTTCCTGTTCAACCGAATCGACCCGAACCCCGCCTACCTGGACATCGCGCGCCGGGCGGTGGAGTTCATCATGCGCCAGGATCCGCTCGGCGCCAGATTGCTTCCCGTGCGCTACTCCCGCGAGGGCGACCCGCTGGATGTCGGCGATCCCATCTTCTACGGTGACGTCTTCGTCGCCAACGGCCTGCAGGAATTCGCCCGGACACCGGGCAACGAGGATTACTGGGATGTGGCGCGGCGCATCGTGCTGAAGTGCGTCGACATCTACGACAACCGTCCCGGCTATGCCGATATCCCCGCCGGTCCCAGTCGTCTGCCGCGGCCGGTGGGGCCGGCGCGGGGGCGTGGGGGCGCGCCGGCCGGCGGAGGCAATGCCGCGGCCGGCGAAGCGCAGGAGCAGGTGGTGCCCGGCGTCGAGCGGCCGCGGATCTGCGGTCACTGGATGGTTCTGCTCAACTGCGTCCAGCAGATGCTGGAAGTACGTCCCGACGCCGACCTCCAGGCCATCGCCCGGCGCAGCGTCGATGCCGTCATGGAGCACCACTTCAACCCGGCCTGGGACCTGATCAGCGAATACGCCCACCACGATCTGTCGCGCATCGACTCCGAGCGGGGCCAGATCTGCACCGGCCACGGACCCGAAACCCTGTGGATGATCCTGTATGAAGCCGTGCGCACGGGGGACGCTGAGCTGTTCGAGCGCGCCGCCGGACACCTGCGCCGGTCCGCCGAGATCTTCTGGGACGACGTGTACGGCGGCATGCTGGCCGGGTTGGATCACGTCGACCTGAACATCTGGAACACCGGGCAGAAGTCGCTGTGGCTGCAGCAGGAGATGCTCATCGGCATGCTCAGCGTGATCGAGCACACCGGCGCGGCCTGGGCGCGTGCGTGGTACGAACGGCTACATGCCTACGTGATGGACAAGTTCCCCTTGCGCCAGTATGGATTCCCGCTGTGGGCGGCCTACGCGGATCGCAAGATTACCTTTGTGCGCCACTACAACCGCTGCGAGCATTTTCACCATCCCCGCTACCTGATGTTGAATCTGCTCGCTCTGGACCGAATGAGAGAACGGCGTGGCGAGCTCTCGCGTGTGTTCGCATAATCGATGTCCCGGATTGAATGCAGACGCTTGAGCAGCTGACGCACGCCTTCAAATGAACCAGGGCCGTCCAGGTACACCGAATGTCCTGTATTCCGCATCAGGGCATTTTGCGTCAGTGGGTGGGCTATGCCGTTCGCCCGGTGGCTGCGCCGGTTTCACGGGACCATGGCGCTGCCCGGTATGGCGTCGTTCCTTAGTCGAGCTACATAAGCAACCTACTGTTGGCAAACTGGAGATCGTATGAGAATCAATTTCCTGGGAACATGCTCGGGTACGGAGCCCATGCCGGGGCGGCATCACACCTCGATTACCGTGGAGGTGGGGGACCGCATGTTCTGGTTCGATGCGGGCGAGGGCTGCGGCCATACGGCCCACGTGATGGGCCTGGATCTGGCCGCCACCGAAGCGGTTTTCATCTCGCATACGCACATGGACCATATCGGCGGCCTGCCGCATCTGATCTGGACTCTACGCAAACTGGCCGGCCGGGTGGAGGGGTTCGGCGCCAGACTCGGCGGTCGCCAGATTCCCCTGTATATTCCGCGGCCGGAAGTCTTCGATGCAGTCAACACCCTGCTGGCCAACGGCAAGGGGCTGTCGCCCGCCTTCACGATCACTGCCAGGCCGTGTCAGGATGGGTGGCTGTATGAGCAGGATGGGGTCCGTGTTCGAGCCCTGCATAATCTGCACCTGGGTCCGGACGAACCGTTTCGCTCGTTCTCGTACCGGCTGGAGGCGGACGGCCGAGGTATCGTTTTCTCCGGTGACGTGAAGAGTGTCGCTGACTTCGAGCCTCTGATCGACCCCTGCGATGTGCTGATGATGGAGACCGGTCATCATCGGGTCGAGGAGGTGTGCGAGTACCTGCGCGGTTCCGGACACAGGTTCGGTCAGCTCGTTTTCGTGCACCATGGCCGGGCCATTCTCGCCGACCCGGCAGGTGAGCTGGCCAAGGCCAGATCGGTTCTGGGGAACAAGGTGCACATCGCCGCGGATCGACAGAGCGTGATGATCTGACGAGCATCGATATACTGCGGCAGCGCCCGGGTAATACCGCATCGATGCCGCGCCGGGGCGCGAAAATCACTTTTTTGGGCGGCGCGGCGTTGTGCCGTCGGCGTGGTCTGCCGCGCCGGGCTAACCGCAGGTTGTGAATGGCGGCCGCAGGGGTACCGAGCGAGCGGGACTCCTTTCACCCTGTAATCACGGAGAGGAACCATGCCATGACCTTATCAGCAGAGTCCCAACCGAACGAGCGCTCCACGGACCAGGGTGCCGAATCGGTCATCGACCTGGCTTTCATCGGCGCCGGATCGTTGTCGACCACGTTTCATTACCCCGCTGTGCGTGACATGCCGGGTGTGCGCCTGGTGGCAGTCTGCGACCTGATCCAGGAAAAAGCCGAGAAAAACGCCGCGACCTTCGACATACCGTCCGTGTATACCGACTACCGCACGATGTTGGACAAAGAGGCGGTGGATGCCCTGTACATCATCATGCCGCCCCAGGATAGTTTCGACCTGCTGCAAGACTGCTTGAACCGGGGCCTGCACGTGTTTTCGGAAAAACCGCCCACGGTGACCACCTTCCAGACCAAGGTGCTGGCGGGCATCGCCGCAGCCCGTGACTGTGTCACGCAGATCGGCTTCCAGCGCAAGCACATACCGCTGGTCAAGAAAATGCGCGACATGGTGCTGGCCCGGGGTCCCGTGGATCAGTTCTTCTCGGAATTCGTCAAAGCATCGCCCGGCGGCGGCCCCTACTACGGTGGCCGTATCGATGTGCTCACCTGCGACGCCATCCATATGGTCGACACCGCTGTCTGGTTGGGCGGTGGAACCTTGCCGCAGGTAGCCAGTGCGGTGCGGCAATCGTATGTGGATCAGAACGTCAAATACAATGCCTTGATGACCTTCGATAACGGCACTACCGGTTTCTTCAGCGCCAACTGGAATTCCGGTCGTCGGCATCTGGCCATGGCCATCCATGGTCAGAACTGCTGCGCCCACATCGATCCGGAGCATCAGGGGGTGTACTACGATCCGGAGCATCCGGAGGGCGTGACCGTCACCGCGGTGGAGGCCGCGGGGTCGGACGTACCGCACAAGCGGCTTGGTTTCTATGACGAAGGTCTGGAATTCGTCCAGGCGGTTCGGGCCGGAGATCCGGCAATGACACAAGCATCCTTTGAGCGGTCCATCGTCACCATGGAGACCGTGGAGCGAATTCTGAACGCGTGAAACCCGACGATTTGGCCGGCCGACGTGGAGCGCATACCACCCGGCGCTATACCATGCTGGTGCTCGTGTCGGCGCTGACCGGCGCGGCCGGCATCAATCTGACCGAGGTGCTTCTGCGCTCCACTCCGATACCCCTGATCGTCATCGTCGTCGTGGCCAACACCACCGGCGGACTTTTCCTGCTGGTTGCAGCTGCCCTGCAGG
Source organism: Candidatus Latescibacterota bacterium (assembly GCA_007136405.1). Taxonomy (GTDB): domain Bacteria; phylum Latescibacterota; class UBA2968; order UBA8231; family UBA8231; genus SLHA01. Next base: position 5,409 of record SLHA01000142.1, on the reverse strand, counting down.
GTTCACGGAGCTGGCACCGCTGGCCGGCGGCAGACTGGTTGCGACTGGTCGCCGCGGCGGCTACCACGTATGCCCTGGGATTCCTGCTGCTGTACACCGCGATCGACCTGGCCGGATCGAGTACCACGGCGCTGCTGGGACGGCTGGAGGCCCTTTTCGTCGTGGGTCTTGCCGTTGTATTCCTGGGCGAACGCTGGACCGCGCGACACTGGCTCGCCAGCTGTCTGGGCGTGACCGGGGCGTTGCTGGTAGCGTTCGATCCCCAGTCCCTGCAGCTACGCCTGCAGGCAGGTGAGCTGCTGGCCCTGCTGGGAGCCCTTGTCGTCGCCGCCGGTATCATCATCCTCAAATCGCTGGTTGACCGGCAGGATGGCCAGCTGGTCACCGGCTACGGGCTCATCCTGGGGGGCGTCATGCTGGCGCCACTGGTGCTGGTGGATGCGGACACCGTGTCGGCGACACGGGCAGCCATCGGCAGCGTGGGGGGGTATCTGGCCGTTCGGGGTTTGCTGCTGGGGGTATCCTGGGCCACGTACAACGTAGCTATGCGCCACATCGGCGCGGCGCGGGCGGCGGTCCTGTTTCTATCGGTAGTCGTATTCGTGATGCTCATCCAGCTGGTGATCTTCGTCCTGGCACCTGGACTCGGTCTGCGTCTTCCGGCTCACCTGCTGGCAGCACTACTCGGTGGCGTGCTCATCGGGGCTTCCATCGTGCTGTTGCACCGACAGGAACAAGCCCCGCAGGGAGTTGATCCGGGTACGGCTTTCCGGACCGATCCACGGAAGGAATGACAAATCCGGCCGTGGCAGAGTGGATGCCGGCGTGCGCGGGTGGGTTCAGAAAACCCGAGTGCCGCCCACCGCCAGCCCGAACGTCGACCAGTTTTCCCGCTGGTCATCGCGGGACAGGTGGACAGCTCTGAAACCGTCCACCATGGCATGCACCCGCCAGAAGTTTTCGCCTAGCTGCCGTTCATAACCTACCGACCAGGCCAGACCCCCCTGGAAACCGGTGACCTGGTCCAGCATGTGTTTCTCCAGGATGCGCCGGTACGGGCCCGTCGGGTCATCTTCCTGGAGGGGATCCAGCTCCTTCCTGCGGCCGTACAACAGATCCAGTCCGGTTCGCAGGACGATGTTTCTGGTCTGATCCAGCCCCAGAGGCACCATCGCCAATTCCAGGTGATAACCGACGCGCCACAACGTGAAATCCGCTCTCAGATCCTCGTCCAGTCTCCATTTTGTGCGTCCGCGGTAATATCCACCCACATAGAGTTGGCGAAACCAGGTGGTCACCGGTTTGCCGACCTGGAGTTCCGCCCCGTACAACCTGGCATCCAGTTCACCGGATGCGGGTTCATCCGTCTCCCGGGGATCTTCTCCGTCTCCTGGAGATGGGGTATACTCGTACAGAATACGGCGCATATTATACCCCGCCAGCCGGGCACTGAGATAGTTGGTCGCCAGATTGAGGGGGGTACGTTGTCGTTGCTCCAGCGTCTGCGTCGGTGGTTCGGTTGGCACGATCCGGGATTCCTGCGCGGCCGGAACATTACGCTGCTGTTCTTGCAGCCATGCGTAGAAGGCGTCTTTTTCCGCCTGGCCCCAGGTTCTCTGAGAAGTCATGCCGGGAGGTTCGGCCGCCGCCGGCCAGACGGACGCCAGGATCGTCAGGACCAGACTCCAGCGCAATGCTGCGCGCCGCGGCGTGGAATGGGTATTTGACATCGTGCGTGTTCCTGAGAGATAAACCGGGTAATATGGGGAATGCACCTTTGGCCAGACAGCTCGAGCAGGATCAGCCGCCACTCAGGGCGGGATGCCGGCGGATACCCCGCAGGCGCTGCTGGTAGTATGGCGAACGCAGGTCCTCGATGATGACGCCGCGCGAAAAGGACGCATGGGCGAAGTATCCTGCACCCAGATAGATGCCTACGTGGTCCACAATCCTGCCGGGATCCAGCTTCATGTTGAAAAATACCAGGTCACCGCGATGTACTTGCTCCGGTCTGAGATACTGGGTGAAGGCGAATTGATCCGCGGATAGGCGCGGCAGGTTGAGGCCCACCTCCCCGTAGACCAGCAGCACGTAACCGGAGCAGTCCAACCCCCTGTGCGGCTGGGTACCGCCCCACACGTAAGGCACGGCCAGCGGGTCAAGACTCGACCGCACGATCCGGTCCCGTACCTGGCCGACAGTCTGAGCCGTCACCGGCAGGGTGGACCACAGCAGCAGACCGGCCAGAAGACAAGTGGGCCCGAAACTGGTGAGGTGCCGTCGGAAACTCGTCATACTCATTCCAGGGGTTGGTCCACTCCGGCTGGCGGCGGCTTCAGGCGCGTCCTCAAGAGCATTGGCGCCCAGCAAGACAGGGATCCAAAATATCGGCCTGGAAATGGATAAAGCCAGCCCGCCGATACGGCAGGTTCACGTTTCGGCGGGCCATGTGGTTGCAGCGGTTTGCCTTGCGGCCGCCGTAGCGGGTGTTGTGGTTCGGGGGGTCAGCGTTGCCAGTCCAGGAGGATGGGACCGGTTCCGGTGGGCTCCAGATCGAAGTCGGCCAGGTCACCGAAACAGCGCAGTTCGTTGCCCGCGGCCATGGTGAAGTCGGCGATATGCAGATGCTCCACGCTACGCCGGAACGCCGACAAAGCCTCCAGGTGGGCACGGATGCGGTGCGGCTCGGCCTGGCTGGCGCATAACGCCGACAGTGCGGCGGACATCCGGGCGTGGGTCAACCCCTGGCGCAAAAACTCGACGCGTTGCGCGTACCGGGTGTCCGCGCCGTTCTGGGCCATGGCTGCTGCCCGGTCCAACAGGGATTCAGCGTGATCGAACACCGACGCCGGAAACATCTCATGAGCTACCCGCTGGAAGTGGGTATAGCGGGAGGCCTGGTCATGACGTTCCAGGGCGTCGTACAGGATGAGCCGGTTCGACGCAGCGTGGGCCTCCCAGTAGTCGAAATACGCCTTCACGGGCATGGCTGCCGGGCCGTAGGCCAGGAAATACTCCTCCAGCAGTTCCTCCACCGGTGTGTCGGGTCGCACCATGAGACGGTGCAGCAGGTACAGGGTGGTACCGTTGACCGCCCATTGACCGGTCAGGGTGTCGAAGTCGAATGCCAGGGAGCCGTTGCGGGCTTCGTATTGAATGGTTTCCGCCATCTGGCGCGCATACACGTGCGGCATGTTGCCGCCGTCCCAGGGATAGTTGGGGCGGCTGTACAGGGTGGCGCCGGTCTCGCGCCATCGTCGCCACTGTTCGCGTATCCACTGCTGTTCCCTGGGAGTCCGCGGGAACCACCAGTCCCCCCAGGGCACGAAGCTCACCACGATGTTCGGGTGCAACGTCACGTCCTCAGGCGCCGTGATATAGTTCATGTAGGCGAATGCGGTGACGATGACATCCGGATCCACCTGTGCGGCCAGCCGGTGTACCTGCTGCCAGAAGATCGCGTAACGCCGGCCGGCATCCTGCGGGCGATGGGGCCAACCGCGGATATATCGCGGCATGGCCGCCACTTCCTCGGCCGTCGGCTGGGGAGCATCCAGAGCGCGGCACGCGGCGCAGACACACAGCGCCGGAAGGTTGTTCTCGCCGATCGAGAGGCGGATCACCCGGCCGGGATGCTGCGCGCGCTGTTCCTGCCACCGCCGGACGATTTCCCGCTGCAAGGCGGCATTGGAGACGCACATGGACACTTGTGCGGGCTGTTCCGGATCCGCCGGACCACGCTGGCCCGTCAACCGTTCGAACGGAGCGCCGCGAATCCGGTCAAACCGTTGTTCCCAGGCTGCCGCCATTTCGCCCTCCGGCAACAGTTGAAACCACTCGGGATGGGTCTCTCCGTATCGGTCCCACCAGTTCCCGAAAGCATGGGTGGTAAACGGTCGCGGGTCGCTGGTGCGTCCCATGCGGTGCCGGCGCAGGAAGACGTGCAGGTCATGGAGGTAAAGGGCTAGACCGGCCTCGGAGAACGCCAGGCCCATACCCTGGGCCTCGGCGCGCACGGTTTCCGGCATACGCGCCATCTGCCCGTCGAAGGACACGCCAGAACGTATCCGCCGGCGGGCGAACCGCGGCGCTGTCTCGATGTCGAAGGGGGGGCAGACTACGGTGCCGGTGCGCGGTACGTGCGTGCCCAGTTCACCGGGCCACAGCCACCGGGCCTGCAATACGCGTTCCACCACTTCGTAGACACCCCACAACGTGCCGCTGTGGATGTTGCCATCGGACAGGGGAGCTCCGTCGCCGTCGCGACCGGTGATGTAGAGGACATCGTCCGTGGCGCCGCGGACGACGAAAACTTCGTCATCCAGGTGCTGGTGCTCGATGCCCGCTAGCGTTGCCGCTCGGGATCCGCCCACATAGATGCGGCCGCCCTGGACCATCGCAGCCTGATGCTCGCGCACGACCGGGAGCTCCACGCCAGTTGCCTGGTGCACGTGGTACACCAGTTCCTGCGCAGCGTACTCGGCGATGGGATACGGATCATCCGGCAGGATCACAGTGGCCATGGGGCGACCGTTCGAAACCCACACCATGTCCCCCGTGGTCCTGCGCGGATGCAAGCCGACGGAGCACACGACCAGTGCTGCGATGAGCCAACGTCTCATACCGGTCATTCTCCCGATAGTCAGACGCTCACAGAGCCTGTTCGTCCTTCTCCGCCGTGTCTTCCGTGGTTTCGCCGACGATTTCCGGAACGATGCCCTGATCGAGCAGTGTCTGCAGTGCCGCTTGTGGATCATTCTTTACCCGGCGCACACAGCCGGCGCAACAAACATAGATCCGGTGACCTTCGTGGTCCACATACAGTTCGGCGTTGATGGGCCGGTCCATGATGGGACACCGGGCCTGCGCTGGTCCGACGCCGGCTTCGGCCAGGGTGGCCAGCGCGGCTTCCGGATCCGCCTTGACCGCCTCGACGCAAGGCGGGCAGCAGACATGGATGCGCTTGCCTTCGTAGTCGAAGTACAGCGACGCGTCGATTGGGACGCCCATGATCGGGCAGGTGGATTGCGGTTTGAGACGGTCCTCCGCTTTTTCCCCGGCGTCCGTAGCTTCTGCTTGTTCACCAGGAGAGGCGTTGGCGCTAGTCTGCAGAATCTGCAGGCCGCATGAGGGTGCGGTATTGGCCCCGGCGAGCCGTGTACCCAGCACGGCAAACGGACAGCCGGAAGTCAGATTCGTTCCCGCCACAAAAGTTACTGCGGCTACCAGACCCAGACCGACAAGCCAACGGGTTTTCATGGTAGTTGCCCTTCGTCTCGCCCTGAGTGCAGCCGATGCCTTCGTTGCGAGACGGTATGGAAGACATCGCCGGTAGAACGTTCAAACGGATCCTCGCGCGTCGAACTGCCATATCGCAGTCCAGACGGGTGCGGCCCCGAAATGAGGCCG
>SLHA01000115.1 GCA_007136405.1 Candidatus Latescibacterota bacterium | reverse complement strand
TGTTCAATAGCGTCGTGCCGCGGGAAAAGAGCACCGCCTACACCTCGATTCACTATGCCTGGATGGGCCTGACCGGCGGTGTTGCACCCCTGCTGGCCGGTGGGCTGCTGACGCTGGCCGGCGACTGGCGTTATGAGACGCCGTTTCTGATCGCCGATGGGTACACGGTCATGTTCGCCGCCGCCACCCTGTTTCTGGCTACCGGCGGCTTGCTGTACAAGCGCGTGCGCCCCGACGACCACCACACCACGCGCACCGCCATCAGGACTTTTCTGAACTGGATCGCCCAACGATGCAAGACAGAGATGAGCCATGTCATCGACGTTGACAGTGACGCGCGACTATGACAGGATTGGTACCAATGCCCATGGGACATGATTTGTGGTAACGACCGACTGTCAACCGCCGTCGACGACACGGGAGACCGTGCGTATGCCGGATATGGCCTGTCGACGGTGACAGCTTGACCGGCCTGGCTGGCCGCCTACTGGGAAAGCCGCTGGCGGGGCTGCTGGTGAACGGTAGCGACTCAGTCGACCGCGCTGACGGGCTGGGCGGAGACCCAACGAATACAGGAGAACCGCATGACGATGACTTCCCGGGAACGAATCCTGGCGGCGATGCGCCGGCAGCCAGTGGACCATGTGCCCTGCGCGCCGCTGATGAATTTCCAGCCGGAGGACCAGCGCTGGGGTAAGCGCTGGCAGTTCCCCTTTGGCCCGTCCGACCGCGAGACGCTCGATTACATGGTCGGCGAGCTGGGCGTGGATCAGATCGTGCAGACCGGTATCGGCCACTATCCCGGACCCGGCGTATCCGCCCGGGTCTGGATGGATGACGACATCATCCACAAGACGTGGACCACGCCCGCCGGCGAGCTGCATGCGGCCGTGCGCCATGACGAGCACTGGTTGCCGGGTCTGGATGTGCCCTTTTTTCACGACTACAACCCGTCGCATTTCGTCGAACCCTGGATCAAGACGATGCAGGACGTCGAGTGCCTGGGCCACATTCTCCGGCCGCCGAGTCGGGATGACGAGTTGGCCCGCCTGCGGTTTCAGTTCGCGGAGACCCGCAAACTGGCGGATCGCTACCAGGTCGCGCTCTGCGCCTACATCGGCATGGGGCTGACCGGCGCAGTGAACATGTTCGGCCCGGACGCAGCCGCCATGGCCTGCCTGGCGGAGCCGGATGTGATGGACGCCTATCTCGAGGTCGATCATCAGTTCAATCTCAAGGCCATGGAACTGGCCCTGGACCTGGGGGCCGACATCATCCGCCGCAACGGGTTCTACGAATCCTGCGACTTGTACAGTCCGGACGTGCTGGACCGGTTTCTGGGCGCTCGACTCCGGCGCGAGGCGGCGCTGACTCATTCTGCCGGCAGGCTGTTCGGCTACACGATCCTGAGCGGCTATGCCCCCATCGCCGGTTGGCTGGCCACGCTGGGGCTCGACAGCCTGCTCTGCCCGGACATCTTCCTGCGCGACGGCAATGGCCCGGCGCTGGTGGAGGTGCTGGGGGAAACCGCCAGTTTCTGGACCGGACCTAGCGATACGATACACATGCCGTACGAGCGCCCGGACGAGGTGCGCCAGGCAGTCCGGAAGGTGTTCGAGGTCTTCGGGAAGGCCGGCCTGATCCTCACGCCGGTCTCCTCGGCCAAGGCCGTCTTTCCCTGGGAGAACGTGCTGGCCATGATTGACGCGTGGAAACGATGGAGGTGATCCCATGAAAATCGTCGATACCCATACCCACCTGGGCAAGGTCATGCACATGTACCCCGCCCTCACGGTCGCCGATCTGCTGCGCTTCATGGACGCGCACGACATCGAATGGTCGGTCGTGCTGCCGCTGGTGCATCCGGAGGAGGAGGACTACTACTACACCACCGAACAAGCCCTGGCGGACTGTGCCCGTCACCCGGACCGGCTCATCCCCTTTGCCAACATCGATCCACGCCGGGGCAGCAACGACGGCCATTATGATTTTTCTCCCATCCTGAAACACTATGCCGACCTGGGTTGCAAGGGGTTCGGCGAGTTTCTCTGCAACCTGCCGACCAACGACCCGCGCATGAAGGGCATCTACCGGGCCTGCGGCGAATTGGGCTGGCCGATGGTCTTCGACTTTCGGCTGACCACAACCGGCGTGATCGATCCGATCGGCATGCCGTACCTGGAGGAATGCCTGAAGGAGTTTCCGGACACGGTTTTCGTGGGACACGGGCCGGGTTGGTGGGCGGAAATGTCGGCCGATGTGATCCCGGCGGACAAGAATTCCACCACCTACCCGGACCGTAAGGTGGCGCAGCCCGGGCGCGTGGCCGAACTGCTCGAGCAGTATCCGAATATGTACGCTGATCTTTCGGCCTACAGTTGCCATCGGGCGCTGACCCGTGATCTGACCTATGCGCGCGAGTTTCTCGTCAAGTTCTCCCACAAGTTGATGTTCGGCACCGACCGGTTCGTGAACGGTTACATGGAAGATCCCATCACCTTGACCCTGATTCGCGCTCTGGAACTACCCGAGGACGCGGCATACGCCCTGTTCCGCGGCACCGCCGAGCAGGTGCTAAGATTGAAAAACTAAGAAAACGAAGCGAGAGACTCGTATGCAGGAGACTTCCTCGGCTGGATACGCACCAGTGACGGCCACGGCCACGGCTCCGGCTGCATCGCGGTGGGGGCCACCACGCCATACAGGCAAGACGAGAGTGAGCATCGCCCTGGGCGGCGGTAAGCCCGACCAGGTTCCGATCGTTCCCATCTACGACATGGGCTACGTGATGCACAGCACGGGACGGGACATTCGGGAATGGATGACGGCCACGGCGGCCGCGCGCATCGAGGCGATCGAGGAGAATTTTCTGCGTCACCCGGCCGTAGATGGCTTTTTCGTCCACGGTGGCACAACCGATGCCTGGGCCGAGCGTCACGCCGTGGAGCGTTTGGACCGCTACTGGCGCGTGACCGACCTCCAGACCGGTGAGTCATTCGGCCTCCTGCCGGACGGTTCGCGCTGTCTGCCGGACGGTACGGCGGTGCCGCGCCAGGGCCAGGGGATCGGCGCAGAGTCTCGGCTCAAGACCCCGGAGGATATCGAGCGGGTTCTGGGAGCGCGGCCATCCGCCAACGCGAGCGCGGCCTCCGGTCGCTTCGGCCCTCTGCGGTATCTGGCCGAGAAATACCCCGATCGCCATTTCAGTACGCAGACGAGTACCCCGATGGTCCATGCGCTGAACGCCTGCGGCGGCTATGTGCCGGGGTTGACGACTATGGCATCCGATCCGGCACTCTACCGCAAGCTGCTCGCACGTCTGGCGGAGGACACCTGCGCGCTGATGGCGCCGGCGCAACGGGCCGGTGCCGACTCCACCTGGTTCACCTGCTTTTATACCGGCGCGGATACCATTGCCCCACGGGACTATGCCGAACTGGTTTATCCCTACGACCGGATGATCTGCGAAGAGGCCAGGCGGCAGGGTCTGTATGTGCTCAATTGGTACCTCGGCGACCTGATGCCGAACCTGGACAAGGTGATGGAACTGCCCATCGACGCCCTCGTCCTCGAGCAGGGACGCAAGGGGTACGTGATCGATCCGGTCGAGATCCGCCGCCGGGTGGGGCCGGCGTTCTGTCTTTTCGGCTTCGGCTACGAGAACGACTTCTGCACATTCGACCGGCAACGGCTTGCGGACGAGTTGAGCCGCCAGATCGGGGGCGCCGGACGCGATGGCGCCTTTATCGCCGGAACCCCCATCATGCCTCCCAATGCCAGGCCCGAAGCGGTGGAATTCTACTTCTCGGCAGCACGACGGCTGGGCCAGTATGGCGACTGGCGCGCGCCAGTCGCCGAACACAGCCCAGCGCTGGTCGGTGGATAGGGGGTTGAACACATGGATCACACCCAAGGATAAAACATGGTCATCACAGTACGAAGCAGTATCTATGCCGAGGCGCCGGACCGGCACACCAGCGAGGCCCGCTCGCAGAAATACGTCAATGGCGAGGGGGCGATCAGGGTGGAGCACCGGAGCCTGCAACGCGAATCCGACTGGAGCAACGCCGATTTCGAGCGCCGCTCCAAAGACAACGGCCGCACCTGGGGCCAGTGGCAGGACGTATACAGCCGTGGATACGAGGTCAGCGGCGAGGACGAGAGCAACACCGCGTACGGCAGAGAAGCGTTCCATGCCAGGCACGGGCATTTCGTATCCGCCGGCTACCAGCGCATCTTCTTCGGCGGGCACAAGGCGGCCTACGAGCGCTACTGGAAGCACGGCGAAGCCGCTTTCGTAGACCACGCCCTCATGGTGGTCCGCCAGGACGGCAGCGACGAGCGCACCGTTGACCTGGTCAAGTACGAGGACGGCGCCGATTATGTGCCAGGTAACTGGCGAGACCCCGCCTACGTCAACCGCAACCGCGGCATCTGCGGCCTGAACGTGGATGTGCTGGACAACGGCGACATCGTCTTTCCCATCGAGGCCGACGTCGGCGCCTGCTGTCGCATCCTCGGCCTGGATGTCAATGATTTATTCCCGTCATGCCCGGACATCATGTGCGGTCTGATCATCGTCCGCGGCACGTTCAACGCAGCCCGCGGCAACTACGACCTGACCTTTTCCCGCCCGATGGTCATCAGCGATCTGAAGTCCTCGCGCGGCGTCAACGAACCGACGGCCATCGCGCTACCCTCCGGCCGGATCCTGGCGGTCTTCCGCGGCTCCAATGTGGAGAGCAGCAACTGGCGCACCCGCATCGAGCCGGGAACGCCCGCCCACAAATGGTACTGCTATTCGGATGACGGCGGCAGGAACTTCACCGATCCCGCGCCCTGGCATTTCGACGATCGCGAGATCTTCTACTCGGCGGCGACTTACTCGGCTCTGTTGCGGAGCGCCCGGAACGGCCGCATCTACTGGATTGGCAACATCACCGGCCATTCCACTTATGGCAATTACCCGCGCTATCCGCTGGTCATCGCCGAAGTCGACGAGCGCGGCTTGCTGGTCAAGGAGAGCCTCGCCATCATCGATACGCGCCGCGACGGCGACGGCGAGCAACTCCAGTTGTCCAACTTCAGTTTCCTGCAGGACCGCGACACCGGCTTGATCGAACTCTACCTGTCAAAGCACGGCCAGCGCGAGGATTACCCCTGGCAGGCCGACTGCTGGCGCTATCTCATCGACGTGGACGGCAAAACCAGGGTAGACGACTGACGCCATGCGGCCCGCACGGCAAGCACAGAGAGCGAACGGCGTGTCGCTGCCCCGACGCCTGGCCGCGCGTTCGACCTGGACGCGTACATATCGGCAGAAGGCTCATATCGGGGCAATACTCATATGGAGCTTTGTTCTGGATGAGAACTGGAGACGACTCTCGCTCGGGCAAAGGCCGCGGCCGGATTGTGCACCAGCAGCCGGTCGAGGTCCGCGTCGCTCAGGCCGCGCTGCCGCAGCATGGGGACGAACACTTCCAGCAGATAGCCGTATCCCTTGCCGCCATGGTAGGCCAGATGATTCAGCGTGCAGATGTCCGCGGAGAGTAGAATCCGGTCGCCGAACCCTTCCTGGACCAGCGCCGCGACATTGTCGGCACGAACTGCCTCCGGCTGGTAGTCCAGATAGCCGATATTGTCCACCTCCACGAATACGCCCCGTTCGGCGATGGGCAGCAGGTGGCGCACGCCGCGACGGTCTCCCAGATGGCCGACGATCACCTTACCCAGATCGGCGCCGGCCTCCTCCAGCAGCGCGAGTTGCTCCAGGGCCAGGGTGCCCCAGCGGGTCGTGTGGGTGGAGATGGCCACTCCGGTGCGCTGTTGCGCCAGGGCGGCGGCGCGGAACACCCGCTCCTCCGCCGGTTTGATGAAGTGGCGGCCAGTGCCGATCTCGCCGATGAAGCCGGCGCGGATGCCGGTGTCGCGCACCCCCGTTTCGATTTCGCGCACCAGGATTTCGGCCAGCTCGCGGCTGGTGCGTTCCTCCACCTCCGGCGGGTACCCGAACTGGCGGTACCAGCCCGCTCCCATCACTATGTGGACTCCGGCAGCCTGGGACAAACGCGCCAGCGCCAGCGGATCCCGGCCGATCTCGTCCACTGTCGGGTCGCAGATGGTGCGGCCGCCGCGGCAGGTAAAGGCGGCCAGTTCATCGGCCACCAGTTCTTCGTCGTCGATGACGTACTGGTACCCGCCGTAATGATCCATGGCATCGAGTAACAGATGCTCGTGGGGCTGGGTAATACCCATTTGCTCAGGGGCGATCGAACCGAGCACGGTGATGACTTCCAGCACCTCGTCCATCTTCTACTCCCGGGTCTGACCATAGGACTGGTCGATGAGCCGCTGGATCTCCAGGATCTCCGCGAATCCGGGACTGGCCGGCCACCCCGCGGCGGGCTTCTGCGTCTCCACGTCCACCCGCGCGCGGTTGATTACAGCAGCCTGCAGTCGTATGCACAGTCAGACCTGAGGCACCAGAGTTGGTCCATCAGGTCAACTGCCGGCGCGACGCGGTCACCATGCGGGCGACCTCTTTCTCCGCCATTCCCGGCCCTACCCGGCAAGGCCGGGCACCCAGTCCGAACACCAGTGGGTGCGGGGCCGCCCTGCACCGGCTGGTTGCCTGCCGCCAGGCCGTCCTACACCGGTTGGTTGCCCGACGCCAGGCCGTCCTACACCGGTTGGTTGCCCGACGCCAGGCCGTTGCCCACCAGGTAGCGGTAGCTCTTCTCCACGGCTTCCATCATGTCCGTGTCACAGCGGTCGAGCTCGACGATCATCCACTCCGTAGTGTTTCCGGCCGCAGCCACGATGGCCGGGAAGTCGACCTTGCCCTCGCCGCAAGGCTGCATGGCTTTTTCCCGGTCGCAGGGGCCGTCCTTGATGTGCAGCAGGGGACAGCGGTTGCCCAGTTCGGTCACGACCGCCGCCGGGTCGCAGCCGCCCGTCTGCACCCAGTAGGTGTCCACCTGGAAGGTCACTTCGTCGCTGAGGTACTCGAGCATGTGCTTGTACACCGGCTGGCCCGTCTCGGCCAGCGGGCTGAACTCCCACCAGTGGTTGTGGATACCGAAGCGGAAGCCGGCCTCCCGGGCGTTGACCGCTGCCTGGTTGAACTGCGCGCATGTCGCCTTCACCAGATCCAGGGTCTCGAAGTCCTTGGGCCCTTTTCCGGCGACGATGTAGTCCACCCCCAGGATTCCGGCCTGATCGATGCTGCTCTGCTTGTCATCGCCCACCGGCAGGCCCAGGTGGGCGCTGGGCACTTTCAGGCCCAACTCCTGGTACAGTCTGGCCGCCGCCTCGACGGTCGTTCCCGGGTAGCCTGCCGGCTCGACGCCGATGTAGCCCATTTCGGCAACCTGCCGTATAGTGCCGGCGTAATCCTGGGCGGCTTGTTCGCGAAGGGAATAAAGCTGCAGCGAGATCGGGGCGGGCATCGGTGGCTCCTTGTCGAGAGGTCTGCGGTTGCGTCCCGGTGGGACGTGCCGGATGTGTGTCATGCCACCACAGTGTAACTCGAGTTCAGAGCGGACGCCAGGCACGGTGAGCGGGTGGACCGCCGGCGCGTTGGGAGCGACCGGGCGGTTCCGCAAGCGGCCCTTGCGACCCATCCGGATCCACCCCTAATATACCATCCACACCTCGCGAAAGGACGAGTCATGGAACATCCGACATCGGCATCACCGTCAGCGGCATCCGGTTCCGGCGGACCGCTGCTGCCACCCGCGCCCGGAAGAACAGCCTCGACAAGTGGGCCCGACAGCATGGGCGTGCCGGCGCTGCCCGGGAAGATCGCCGGTATGACCTTGCCCGAACTCCGGGACGACTACCATCATCGGATTTTCGATGCATACCTGCCCTTCTGGGAAAAGGGAGGATACGACAGCAAACTCGGCGGTTTTATTACCGAATTGTACGACGACGGCACGGTGCAGACTGACGAAAAGTACATCTGGTACCAGGGGCGCGGTCTGTGGGTGTATTCATTCCTGTACAACTCGTTCGGCAACGACAGCCGGTACCTGGAAATCGCCCGGAAGACCCGCGAGTTCATGGTCGAGCGCATGTACCGGGGCGATGGTCTGTGGCAGCAGATGGTGTTCAGCGACGGCCGGAGCAAGGACCGCAGCGATCAGGGCAGTGCCGAGGATATCTACGGTCCCATGTTCGCCGCGGCGGGGCTCGTCGAATACTACCGGGCATCCGGGGACGCCCAATCCCTCGAGCTGGCGCTGACGAGCATCCGCACGTCAGTCGAACGGTACGACAACCCGAACTACGGGGGTGTCCGCATCCGCGACGAGGCGGGTCGGGCCGGGCGTTCGCAGGGTCATTCGTTCATGCTCGTGTGGACCCTGACGCAGCTGTTACCGCTGCACGACGATCCCGCCCTCGCCGGTGTGCTAAAGGAGCACGTCGACCACATCATGAACGATTTCTGGAACCCCGACTACGGTATCACCAACGAGACGCTGTACCACGATTACACCAGGATTCCTTCCCTGGCAGGGCAGTTCACCCCGGGTCACTCCATCGAGACCCTGTGGATGGTCATGCACGAGGCGTTGCGGACGGGGAACCGCAGGCTCTTCGATGAATGCAAGTTCCGCATCAGGCGGTTTGTCGAGATGGCCTGGGACTACGTGTTCGAAGGTATGGGAGACACGGGCTACCATGTGTTCGCGTCTGCGGATACGCCGGCGGGGCCTGTGCTGGACATCAAGACCATGTGGTCGGAATGCGAGATTCTTGTCGCCGCCATGCTGACGCTCGAATATACCGGCGAGGTCTGGGCCCTGGAATGGTATGAGCGCGCTCGCGCCTTCACCCTCAGGACGATGACTACTCCGTGCGGCGTCTGGCGTCAGGCGGTGGACCGCCTGGGAAACGACCGGCAGAGAACAGGCATATCGATCTACCGCAAGGACAACTTCCACCAGGTCCGGTACCAGATGTACAATCTGCTGAGCCTGGATCGGATCATCGGCAACGGGGGACACGCGACGCCGTTTCCCGGGTAAGGCCGGATCGCCGCCGCGGGCTGCTGTTGACTGCGCCCATGCCGGATCGCTGCTGCGGGCAGCTGGCGGCCAAGGAATGGACCTTGGTGGCGCCATTGCCGCGGAAGCCAGGGAGATTACCGTAAATGCTCACTCCAGTGCGCGTCAATCCATGTGAGGTTCATCCGTCCGAGCGCCGCGCGGCTGTCAACAGTGATTGGCGCTTTCGGCTCGATCCGGACGACCGCGGTCTGCGTGAGGCGTGGCAACGGCGACCTGAAACGATCGTCGCGCCGATAGCCGTCCCGGGAACCTGGCAGGGCCAGGGTTTCGGACATGACGGCGAGGACCTGGTCTGGGATTTCCGGCTGCAATGCCAGACGTTCCGTGCGACCTATCGCGGCACCGGCTGGTACGCCGTAGCCTGTCGTCCGCCGCCGGCGTGGCAGGACCAGCGCCTCTGGCTGCACTTTGGCGGTGTGCACCCGAGCGCCGAAATCTGGCTGAACGGGACGCGCCTCGGCGAGAGCTGCCTGCCGTTCGTGCCCTGCGGATTCGAGGTGACGGGTCTGGTGCATTTCGACCGCGACAACGCGCTGGTAGTGCGGGTGCACGAGGCGTACCGCGAACTGGGATTCGCCTTCAGTTGGCAGGGAAACTGGTCCGGGCTCTACCGCCAGGTCGAGTGGCGCGCCACCGGGCCGGCGCCCATAGTCCGGTGCCGTATTCATCCCGACCTGGAGGCGCAGCGCCTGAACGTGACCCTGGGCGTCCGGGACGGGGCGCCGCGGAGCCTGCGTTACCGCGTCGAGGTCCGGCCGTGGGCACGGTCAGGTGCGGGTGTGGAGCGCGATGGCACCTTCACGGCCGCTGAAGCCGGCTGCACCGTACCGGTACCGGCGCCGGCGCCATGGAGTCCGGAGACGCCGCATCTGTACCAGGTCGATGTGAGCGTGCTCGACGGCGACACGGTGTCGGACGCCTGGAGCGAGCGGGTCGGGTTCGTCGCGTTGTCGCGTCAGGGCAAGCATCTCTGCATCAACGGCGAGCCGTACTACCTGCGCGGCTCGGGTGACTTCCTGTCCTGTCCGGAGACGGGCTGCCCGGACTGGGACCGCGAGCGCTGGCGGCAAAAGCTCCGGGCACTGCGCGACTACGGTTACAACTATGTTCGCCTGCAGTCCTATGTCTACGGTCCGGAGTACTACGATGTGGCCGACGAGGTCGGTCTGCTGGTGCAGAGCGAGATGGGCATGCTGGGTGGCTGGGGCGGTCACACGCAGTGGCACGTCTATGCCTGGCCGCCGCCGACGCCGGGCTACCG
>SLHA01000093.1 GCA_007136405.1 Candidatus Latescibacterota bacterium | reverse complement strand
GACCTGGCGTTCCCGATGGGCTACGCCAGTGCCGTGGACCTGCCGCTGGAGTTGTACGAACCCTTCCTGCAGGCCTGTGTGCGGCGCATCTGCCGCCGGTCGTCACCGGACATCCTGGTGGTTGGCGCCCAGTCTGGCACGGTGGCCTACGATGTTCACCGGGCCGACACCCACACGCTGCCGACGGTCGCCTTCCTGCTGGGCGTGCGTCCGGATGCGTGCATCCTGGTGGTCAACGCCAGTGATCCGGAGGCCTATGTGCGGGACACCATCGATGCCCTGCGAACCGTGGCCCGTTCGCCGGTGCTGCTGCTGGCCATGGGCGACCAGGATCGCGTCGCGCACCGTCATTGGGGGCGCCACAGTGTGCGGCAACACCGCATGTCGCCGGCGGACATCGACTGCCAGCTGCATCGCCTGGAACGACGCTTCGGTCTACCGGCGGCATGCATCACCGACCCGGCCGGACAACAGCGCATGGTGCGGGTTGTGATCGAGTATTTCGCTGACCGGGAACAGGAGAAGAGATGATGGATGCCAACGGTACGCTGGAACAGCGGGTGCGCGCGGTGGTCGTGCAGGCGCTGGAACTCGAACTGGATCCGGCCGGACTGCCGGCCGACGAACCTCTGTTCGGCGACGCCACAGGTGCGGATTCGATCGCGGCCCTGGAGATCGTTTTCGGTCTGGAACGGGAGTTCGACATCCAGGTGACCGACGAGGAGCTGGGCGTGGAACTGTTCGACTCCGTCCGGGCGCTGACCCGTTACGTGGAGGGCAAGCTGCGGGCTGCCAAGGACGAAGGCGGAGTCCGGCAGGCGCCCGGGGGAACGTCCTGAATGCACGTTCCGCACCCGCCGCCCCTGCCGGCTCGTCCCCGCCGCGTCCGTGACTGCTGCGCTCTACACCGGGCGCACCCAGGCCACAGCCGGGTTCTGCGTGAGCAGCGCCTGGGCCGCGGCAGATGATCCGTCGCGGCCCGGACCTGCTGCGGTCCGCACTTTCTGCGAGCTTCGCCGGGCGCGTCCGGCCCCGCCGGCAAGCCTGCAGTAGTCCGCGCCTGCCGCGGCTTTCGCCGGGGGGTCTGTGCGTGTCGCACGTGCCCGCCGGCCGGCGAACGCCCGCTACGTCCGCAAGCGCGCCGCGTCAGCGCACCTTGCCGCGCGCGGCGATGTTCCAGATGGCTTCCACCCGGCCGTTGCGCATGGCATAGAACTGGTCGTGCAGGTTGACGGTGGTGCAACCGTGTCCCGGGATGAACTCCAGCAGATCTCCCAGCTGCAGGTCCGTCACCGGGCCGCGGGTGGACCGCAGGCGGCCATGTTCCTCCGACAGCGCGTGGCATTCCAGGTCGTCCCGGTCCCTTACCAGCGGCATCCCGTGTTCCGGGGTGACGCTCTTGAGGCCGGCATCGGTGATGACCTGGTCCGGAGCCGGGCGGCTGGACACGGTGGTCAGCACGGTCAGGGCCTGGCGGAATCCCAGGCCCAGGCGGGCGTAGGCGGCGTCCATGAGTGCGTACGAGCCGGCCTGGACTTCGGTGATGCCTGGATACGTGACGGCGATGTAGTAATCACCGGTGCCGGAGGACGAACAGATATCAACCGGCAAACCCGCCGCTTCCACATCCGCGCGCGTGTCCACCAGCTGCTGCAGGCAGTCGCGCGCGCCAGGGTCACGCCGGCTGCTGTCATCCAGATCGATGATGTGGCCTTCGTACCCCATCAAGCCGCAGAAGCCGATGCCTTTCAGGGCGGCGGCCTGGCGGGCCAGCTCCACGACCTGCGGGCCGCGGCGCAGGCCGCAGCGGTTGTGACCGATATTGATCTCCAGCAGTACTCGCAGGGTGGTGTGGCGGCTCTGGGCGGCTGCGGCCAAATCCTGCAGGTTGTCCGGATGATCCACGGCCACCATGATGTTGCAGCGTTCCGCCAGGGCCAGGAGCCGGGCCAGCTTGCGCCGGCCCACGATCTGGTTGGCGATGAGGATGTCGCTGATGCCCGCGTCCGCCATGGCTTCGGCCTCGCCGAGTTTGGCGCAGGTGATGCCGATGGCGCCGGCGTCGAGCTGCAACCGGGCGATGGCCGGCGTCTTGTGGGACTTGGTGTGCGGTCGCAGGTTCTTGCCGGCGTCGCGGAAGCAGGCGGCCATCTTCTCCAGGTTGGACTCCAGGGCCTCCATGTCCACCAGGAGGGCGGGTGTGTCGATCTCGGCACGAGGCATGCCGACGTAATCTTGGGGGATCTGCATGGGCGTCCTTGGGGTAAGGGATGAGGTCTGCATGGTCGAGTCCGGAAAACCGGGGCGAAAGGAGCACACCACAGTACATTGCGTACCCGGCCCAGTAGTAACCGCAATAATTGCGCACCACCGCCAGCCAGCGGTCAGCCGCACCGAGGTGCCGATACGCCCGATACACCGATGCACCGGTGCGTCCGCGACGCTGGCTCAGACCGAGGCGTCAGCGCACCGATGCCAGCCAGCGGTCAGCCGCACCGCCGGCTCAGGCCGCACCACCGGTTCCGACGGTTTCGGCGTCGTCTATCTCCTCGAATGGTCAGACGTCTTCGGCGTCGTCCATCTCCTCGAATGCGGCCGTCAGGATGGGCGGCACCCACTCCTCCGGTACGCGGTCGTCCGTGTCCATGGCCGTGCGGATATCGAGCGGATCCGACAGGCGGGCGTAGCGTTCTTCCAGTTGGCTGAAGCGATCCCGGTCCGTGGCGCCCAGCTGGAACGGCATGAAGGCCATCTGCTCGTGGTAGGTGGAATCCTTGCCGACCTTGATCATGCGCTGGGGATTGTTGCTGCCGAAGGCATAGGTGTATACCCGGGAGAAATAGGTCCACGGCCCCCAGGCCAGGTAGATGTACGGGTAGTCCTGGCGGGGCAGGCCGTCCGAGCGCCGCATCTCCGACAGGTTCAGGGTCATGCCGCCAAAACCGCAGTCGTGCTCGCGGCTGTAATACGCCACCCATGGCGTGTCCGGCTCCAGGCGCTGGGCGTGGCGCGGATGCCGCGGACCTGACTTGATCACCATGCTGCCGATATCACCGGCAGGGCTTTTCCAGGCGAATTCGTCGAAGACAGCGTGGTTGAAGACGAACTCGCCGTTGCGCAGGGCGACGCAGTGTAAATCGTCGACCACATCCATGGTGGATGTGAACATGAGATACGGATTGTACGCGTACAGCAGATAGGTGATGGAGACCTCGATTTCCGGATATTCCGGAAACACGCCCCAGCGTTGGGTCAGGCAGAATACCGGGCCGGTGAGATTGCGCGCGTGCGGCGGCGGATTCCAGTCCGACGAATGGATCCAGGGGCGCCGCGGCGCGTACACGCCCGGGTTCCACTGCACCGCGCCGTTGGTTTCCAGCCGGTGCTCGAACAGGGCGTTGACGCCCATCTTCATGTGGATCTCGTCGATGGCGCCGCCGGTGGGCTGCGTGTGCATGCGGTAGAACGAGTTGGCGATGTCCAGCTCCAGCCCCTGGCCGGAAACACTCAGATCCGTCTGGTACCGGGGTGCCGGGGCGTCCGGGTTGCCATAAAAGACCAGGTACACCTTCTCCTGGCCGGCCGCCACGTCGGCCAGGAAGGCGACCTCGCAGGTGGTGGTGTTCTGGCAGTACTCGTCCGGCGTATCCGTGGTCCAGGTGGAGGCGTCGTAGGTCTGGCTGGGCACCTCCGTGTGGGCGCCGCTGAGCGGATCCACGCCGACGACGCGGACTTCGCGCTCCGGGTCCGTGATCCGGTCGGCATACGGTGCCAGGGTGACGTGCACCGGTTCGTTGTCCCGGGCCAGGCCGGAATTTTCCCGCAACACGACGCTCATGTAATACCGCCAGGCGGTGTCCCAGTACCCGCCGAACGATGGTGCGGTGGATTCGGCCTTCAGCGTGGCCGGCCGGGAGGCGCCGTCGGCCTCTGCGTCTATTTCCACGGCATGGCCGGAGTCCGGTTGCCAGTCACAGTGGATGACCACCTTGGCAAGCCGTCCCCGCTGCATGACGTGAAGCTTGTGCCAGACGTTGTCGTTGAAGACCCAGAAATCCCGCACCCGCCGGCCGTTGATGCGGACCTCGCGGACTTTGTAGTCCGTCCCGGGATCGACGCGCACAGCGGCGGCCAGGTGGTAGCAGGGGTTGGCCGGGGTGGGGAACGAGTAGCGGATCCATTCTATGGAAGGGTTCGTGCTCATGATGTGACCTCCTTCAGGCGGAGCGGGACCGGGGCTGGCGCGGAAGGGGCCCACCGCTTCACAGCGGCGGCAGATCCCCATTCCGGTCGAAAACCATGGGGGCGGCCGGAGCGATCACGGTGAGATCCTCGCGACGCTCGAGTTCCGCCGCATAGACCTGCGAGACTTCCACTTCTTCCAGTTTCAGCGTGTTGCGAATGCGCACCACCCGGGCGTTCTCCGGCTGAATGTAGCCGACGGTGCCCAGGGCCGCGTCCAGTACTTCCCTGTCGCTGTCGTAATACAGCGGGATGGCTGCGCCCTGGGGTGCGTTGCCCGTGAGGCAGTTGATGTAGGTGGCCTGCAGATCCATGGCCTCCACGGCGCGGCGATGGGCGAATTCCGCCTGGCCGATACCGGCAGCGTTGCCGTGGGTGGCGGCGCTCAGGCCGCGCACGTAGATCCGGGTGCAGCGTGGCAACTGGCCGGAATCAGAGCGGTGGGGCGTGCCCTTGCGGCCGATGACGTTGGAATCCATGCCGGCGCCGGAGATATCCTTGCCGATCTCGTCCACGATGAGCAGATCCACCTCGTCGAAAGGCAGGCGCGGCATCCACCGGCGGGCCTGCGTCAGCAACTCCTGCTCGCGAACGTAGAAGCGGTCGGGGGGCACTGCCTCGATCAGCGCCGTGCGGTCGTACTGGTTTTCCACGATGGCGAGGCCGAAGAGAACGCCGCAGCGTTCGATGACGGTCTGGCCGACGGAACGGATGATGCGGTCGAAACTGTACCGGACGATGGCGCGATGGTACAGGGAAGCGCCACGGTGCTTGCCCAGGCCGATGAGCATCATCTTGTGCAGGCCGCTTTCGATGGGGCCGACAAAGTCCGTATGGGGCTTGATGCGTCCAACCACGACGACGTGGTCCGCGGCATAGGCTTGCTGGTCGAAAAAGACGGGCACGCCGTCCCCGGTCTGACCCACCTGGACGGTTTCCATGCTGGACTTGATGGGGGCGCCGGTATATTCCGCCGTGACGCCGTAGCTTTCGATGATGCGCTGCTGGGCCGCGGCGTCACCGCCGCCGTGGCTGCCCATGGCCGGGACCAGGAAGGGCTGCAGGCCCAGCTGTTTGAGTTCCTCCACCACGGTGCGGATGATCAGGGCGATGCCGGCGATGCCGCGGCTGCCCACGGTGACGGCGACGGACTGACCGGAGCGGACGCGCTGCTCGAGTTTCAGGCCGGCAATCTGCTGCCGGACCACAGCGCCGATATCTTGGACCTCCGGAGCTTTGAAATGCTGCCGCAGGCGCATCATGGGCGGATAGGCCATGTTTACCTCTGTGACGGTGCGAGCGATGAATGCGGGACGAATTTGCGGACGGTGCGGCTTGGGGACGGCCAGCCGTCATCCCAGGACAAGTCCCGGCAGAACAAGACCACGGGGTGCGGTGGTGTCAAGCTATCCTTCCGGCCGCGGGCCGGCTCGCACCGGCCAGCGGAGCGCCGGGCGCGGTACCCCCTATGCAGGCCGCGGGCCGGGTGGCGACACGGGAAGGTGGTGCCACAGTTCCGTCAGGCAGGCGATGGTGGGAGTGTCGGGGACATCGGGCTCGGTGCTGCCGCCATTGGACAGATGGATGTAGCGCACGCCGGCAGCGCTGCTGGCCTGCTGGTCGAAGCGGCCGTCTCCCACGAAACAGATGTCGCCGGGTCGAAGGTCGAGGCGGCGCAGGGCCAGCAGGATCAGGTCGGGTGCTGGCTTGGCGGGCGCGTCTTCACGGCTGAGCAGCAGATCCAGGCGCAGCCGGAACCGGGTGACGATGTGTTCCATGGCGCGGCGATGGTTGTTGGTGATCAGGACCTGCCTGACGCCGCGGGCGCGAAGCTGGGCGAGCAACTCGGCGGCGCCGGGATTCAACTCGGCCTGCAGCGCCGCCTGGTATTCGGCGTCGGCCAGGACGGTCTCGGCGCGGCTGCGGGCGACGCCCCGCAAGCTTTCGATGTGGGCCATGATGGGCATACCGGCGGGCACGCCCACAGCCCGGCGCAAGGCCTGGAAGTCCAGGAAGGGACGGGTGATGGTGCCGTCCATGTCGAAGAACACGGCTTTCAGCATGAGACTCCTCAGCGCGATCCGTTGCGGGTGCTGGCTCAATCCGGGGGAAGACGGGTGAGTTCGTCGGCGGTAAACCGGGGCATCTCGACGCTCTGGTCATCCCAGCATAGCTGCAGACCGTGATCCGGGCTGCACGCGTGTCCGATGCAGGTGGCGGTGATGCCGGCTGATTTCAGGGCCGCGACGATGGCGCCGGCATCGGCGGCGGCGCAGCCGATGAGCAGGGCGCCGGACGAGATGGCGCCCAGCGGGTCCAGCCCGTAGGCGGCACAGAGGCGCTGCGTTTCCTGCGCCAGTACCAGGGCCTGGCCCTGGATGCGCAGTCCGACGGCCGAAGCCGCGGCCATTTCGGCCAGACCGGTAGCGACGCCGCCTTCGGTGGGATCGTGCATGGCGCGGACACGGCCCGCCGCGGTGGCGACGCGGGCATCGCGCACCACGCTGATGCCCGGATCGTACAGGAAACGGGCGCCGCGGTCCAGCAATTCGGCCGGCAGGCCGCGGTCCAGCAACGCCGCGCGTTTTTCCCGGGCGATGATGGCGGTGGCCTCTATGGCCAGGCCCTTGGTCAGAATCAGGGCATCCCCGGGACGCAGCCCGGAGGAGCGCACCAGCTCCCGGGGCGCGGCCTCGCCGAGCATCTGGCCGACGACCACGGGTTGGCGCACGGCGTCGGTGACTTCCGTGTGGCCGCCGCACAACAGGACGCCGAGGCTGTCGGCGGCCTGGCGCAGGGAACGGAAGATCGCCTCCGCCGCTGCCGCGGTGGCGTCACCGGCGGGCAGCAGCACGGTGGCCAGGAAGAAGCGCGGCTGGGCGCCCATGGCGGCGATGTCGTTGGCATTGATATGGACGGCGTAATACCCGATGGCGTCCGTGGCGAAAGTGACCGGGTCCGTCTTGGCCACCAGGCAGCGGCCGCCGAAGTCGATGACGGCGGCGTCTTCACCCGGCGTCGCCGGCACGATGAGGCGCGGATCGCGGTGGGCATAGTCCCGCAGGAAACGGGCCAGCAGGTCCGGTGGCAGTTTACCGGGGGGCAGCGGACGATCAGGCATGGCGATTCTCCTGGCGGGATGGTGCAACGCCGGCGGACGCGGCGAAATGATCGCACACGGCGCGGACCAGGGCGGAGATGCGGCTGTCGGCGGGCTGGATGGCGACGCGGTGGCCGCGCTCGGTCACGGCGGTGGCGGTGGTGGGTCCGATGCAGGCGATCGCCGCGGCGGCGAGCAGGCGGTGCGCGGCGACGTCCCCCAGACAGGCAAACAGATGCTGCACGGCCGAAGGACTGGCAAAGACGATGGCGTCCGGCGGGCGGGCCGCATCCGTGACCGCGGCGACTGCCTGCGGATCCGGGTCCGGCACGCGGTTGATGTAGGCGATGACGCGGGTGACGCAGGCACCCTGACGGGTGAGGGCCGCATGCAGGGCGGGGCGGGCCAGCGCCGACCCCGGGAACAGCACCGGGCAGCCAGCCAGCGCCTGTCCGGCGAACGCCGCGATGAGGCCCTCCTGAGAGGCGGTGACGGGCACCAGGTCTGGTTGCAGTCCGTACCGGGCCAGGGCGCCGGAGGTGGCCGGACCGAGGGCGGCGATGCGGTTCCGGCTCAGGTCGCCGGGCCGCCGCCCGCGCTCCGGCATGCGGGCGCAGAAAAAGCGGACGGCATTAGGGCTGGTGAACACCACCCACGCATACCCCTCCAGATGGTCGATGGCCGCGTCCAGCGGCCCGGGATCCGGCGGCGGCGCCAGCTCGATCAGCGGCAGGCGCAGCACCGTGGCACCGTCGGCGCGCAGCAGCCGGCACAGCGTCCCGGCCTGTTCGCGGCGACGGGTGACGACGACGCGCCGGCCGTGCAGCGGCAAACGCGGAAGGCGGGCGTCCTCCGTCATGGCGCCGGCCTTTCCGCGAGCATCGGTTCAGCACCGGCGGCGCGCAGCGCGGCGGCCAGGCGGTGGCCCAGCGCGGCGGCCGCTTCCGGCGCGCCGCGGCAGATGCGGCGCACCACACGGCTGCCGTCCGGATTGCCGACGGCCCCGCTGAGCAAGAGCATGCCGGCCCGGATGCGGCCCCAGGCGCCCATGGGGGCGTGGCAGCCGCCGCCCAGGGCGGCGAGCAGGGCGCGTTCGGCCGTCACCGCCTGGAAGGTGTGCGGGTGATTCAGTGCCTGCACCAGCGGCGCCTGATCCGCGTCGGCGCGCATCTGCAGCCCCAGTGCGGCCTGGCCCGGCGCCGGCAGCATCTGCTCCGGCTGCAGGTAGGCGCTGATACGGCCAGCCCAGCCCAGGCGATGCAGACCGGCCGCGGCCAGGACCACAGCGTCCAGCTCGCCATCGGTGACGCGGGTGATGCGGGTGTCCAGGTTGCCGCGCAGGTCCACTGGCCGCAGGTCCGGCCGCAGGGCCAGCAGCTGGGCCTGGCGCCGGGGGCTGCCCGTGCCCACGGTGGCACCCGGGGGCAGCTCGTCCAGGGAGCAGGCGCGCTGCGCCACCAGCACGTCCCGCACATCCTCGCGTGGCGGGGTAGCCACCAGCACCAGCTGCGGCGGACCGGTGGTGGGCAGGTCCTTGAGGCTGTGCACGGCCAGGTGGATGCGTCCATCCAGCAGGGCTGCCTGAAGCTCGCTGGTGAAAACGCCCCGGCCGCCGAAGCGACGCAACGAGCCGCGGGTCCGGTCGCCCAAGGTGCGGATCACTTCCAGGCGGATTTCCAGGCCCGTATGTTGCGCCAGGAGCTGGTCGCGGACGGACTCCGCCTGGATCAGCGCCAGCTGGCTGCCGCGGGTACCGATGGTCAGGCGCACAGGCATGCCTCTCTACGGGGTTGTGTTACCGTGCTGCGATGGGGCGACAACCCCTCTGCGAGGGATTGCCGGCATCGCCGATGCGCAGCGGAGTGCGCCGGCGAGCGAATGGGGAATATAGCCCACACGACCCGTGAAGACCACGCCGCAGCGCCGTTGCCCCGGGGTGTCGCCGGGTGTCGTCGGGTGTCGAGGTCGCGCTGCGACGGCCTTGGGAATCGCCGGAAGACGCGGGGGGCGCGGTTGACAGACCCGTCTCCGGAGGATATCGTAGACCTATGTAAACCTATGTCCGGTCGTGCAGGTGGCATGCCTTCCAGGCGTTGCTGCCGGCGCAGGCCTGTACCGCACTTGAACGATAGAGAGTGTCGCCATTTTCACCCCTGCTGACGGATGAACACGGACATCACCGAACTGCTACGGGCCTGGGAATTCGATCCCGAAGCCAATGTCCGCCAGACTACCAATGTCGACGGCATCCAGATGATCCAGGTGCGCGTCGACCAGGGTGCGTTCCAGGGCATTCTGCAGGTCAACCTGGACGGTCGACCCGACGGCAAACGGCCGCACGGCATGGACTTCGTGCTGGACTACATGAAGGCCAAGCGGGACCGGTGGGTGGCCCGCACCGGCAGCGACGCGGAGTTCACGCTGAGCCGGGAGGACTGCCGGGAGCTGTTCGACGAGAGCTCGCGTATCTACGGTCGGTATGTCTTTCTGCTGCAACTGAAGGATTACGAGCGGGTAGTGCGGGACACCGAACGCAACATGGAGGTGTTCCGTTTCGTGCGCCAATACGCCGAACGCGAAAAAGACCGGAACACCCTGGAGAAATGGTGGCCGTACATTCTGCGGATCAATGCCGTGGCCCGGGCCATGCGCGCTGCCGAGGCAGAGCATTTCGACAAGGCGCTGCGCATCGTCACCGAGACCAAAGCGGCGATCGAGGCGCTGAACCCGGTGGAGGCGGAGGAGTTTCATCTGGAGCGGGAACGTTCGCAGCAGGCCCTGAACGAATTGGCCCAGGAGCTGGAGGCGCGCCGACCACCCAGCCGGCTCGAAGTATTGGAACGGCGCCTGGAGGAGGCCATCGAACGGGACGAATTCGAGCGGGCGGTCGTGCTGCGGGATGAAATCCGCAGGCTTTCGGATCAGACGGAGCCGCCGGCGACCGAGTGAGGGCCGGTTTCTCGCACCAGACCGAACCGCCGGCGACCGAGTGAGGGCCGGTTTCTCGCACCAGACGGAGCCGGCGACTGAATGAGGATACGGCCTCCCGCGTCAGGCGGAGCCGGCTACCGAGTGAGTTGAATGGCTTCTCGCACCAGACCGAACCGCCGGCACCCGGTTGAGGCCTGGGATCCCGGATCAGACCGAGCCGCCGGGTACCGGGTGAGGGCCCG
>SLHA01000104.1 GCA_007136405.1 Candidatus Latescibacterota bacterium | reverse complement strand
GGCGGAACGGCGGCCGGTTGGCGCGGTGCCGTGTCCGGGAAGGAGAGATCGTGATCGGCCGATCCAGGGGGTGCCGCGCCGGCCGTTCCCTGCCGCTGGCTTGCTGTCACACTTTCTGTCGTACTCTCGTCCGGATGCTCCCCGGGTGCGTCTTTCGCCGCCTCCAGTTGGCGTCTGCCGGTGAGCAGCTCCAGAAGGTGGATGCAGCCGGCCTTGTCCAGCGGAACATTGCCGTGTCCGCAGGTGGGAAAGTGAATGCAGGATGGGCAACCGGTCTCGCAGGAGCATGCCGCGACCATTTCCAGCGATAGCTCCAGCAACCGGTCCAGACATTCGAAGCCCTTTTCCGCCAACCCGATGCCGCCCGGACGGTAGTCGTACACGAAGACGGCGCCGGTGCGCAACTGGTGATGCATGGGATAGCTGATTCCGCCCACATCCGTCCGGTCGCACAGGACCAAAAGGGGGAAGAGCGATTTCATGGCATGTTCGACGGCATGGATGGAGCCCATATAGTGGCATTCCTGCCGCAGCAGGTGCCGGCGGAAGCGATCGTCCAGTTCCAGCCAGTAGGCGACTGTCTCGAAGTGTTCCACGGGCGATTCCAGCGCATGGCGACTGATGACAACCTGGTCGCCGACGCGCACCTTTTCATATCCGACGACCTGCGAGCTGACCTTGACGCGGCCCAACCGGGCGGTGTAGCCGCGCATGGGCCTGGCCTGTAACCGCTCCAGGATCTCGGTCTCCTTCTGGCTCTGCGACCGGGTGAAGAACGGCACATCGGTGGCTTCGGCCAGAATCTGCCGCCGGGCCGGATCCCGTCCGTCTATGCTGTATTGCAACCCGCGGTGCAGGTATACCGCACCATCGTAGCATTCGGAATACACCTGGCTGCCGCTGACCGTGCCGATCAGGCGCCGGCTGGCCTTGTCGACGATGGTCCAGGACTCGCCGATGGAGCGCAGGTTGACACGGCGGTGGGGCTGCTTGCGGGCGGCATACCACTGCTCGCCGGTGGCGTCCGCCAGCAGGTCGCCGCTGGCTACCAGTGCGTCCACGGACTGCCGCCACCCCGGCAGGCGGTATTCCGGCTCGTCGGCGCACAGCGGGATCTCGCGCGCGGCGCATTCCAGGTGGTGCTTGAGAATGTACGGATTGGCAGGATCCACCACGGCCTCTTCGACACCACGGTCGAAAAACTGGCGCGGGTGCTTCATGAAGTACTGATCGAGTTGATCCTTGCTGGCCACCAGCAGTACCAGGGACTCCCGGCCGGATCGGCCGACCCGTCCGGCGCGCTGCCAGGTGTTGACGATGGAACCGGGATAGCCGACCAGGATGCACACGTCCAGGCCGCCGATGTCGATACCCAGTTCCAGCGCCGAGGTGGCGACTACGCCGAGCAGGTCACCACCATGCAGCGCCTGTTCGATCTGCCGGCGTTCCTCCGGCATGTACCCGGCGCGATACGAGGAGATCAGTGGACGCAACTCCGGTTGCGCCCGGGTCGCCCAGCGGTAGACCAGTTCGGTGATGACGCGGGCCCGGGTGAAGCAGATGGTCCGGTACCCCTGGCTGACGCTCAGCCGCAACAGTTCGGCGGCCATGGTGTTGGGGCTTTGCGACGGATTGAGGAAGACGAAGTGCCGGGCACCCGCGGGGGCGCCGCTGCGGGTCACCGCATGGAAGGGACGATTGATGATTCGGCCGGCGAGGTCCGCGGGGTTACCGATGGTCGCAGAGCTGGTAACGAAGCGCGGGCTGCTTCCGTAGAGGTCGCAGATGCGGTGCAGTCGCCGGAACAGGTGCAGCACGTGCGAGCCGAAGACACCACTGTAGGTGTGCAATTCGTCGACAACGACGAACTGCAGGCCGCGAAAAAATCCGGCCCAGGCCTCGTGGTAAGCCAGAAAACCAGCGTGCAGCATATCCGGCGTGGTGATGATGATCCGGGGCGGGTGGTTTCTGAGTTTGCGGCGCTGGCTGGACGGCGTGTCACCATCGTAGATGGCGATCTGCAGCGTACTGTCCAGCTGGTCACGCAGATTCAGCAATTCGTCCAGCTGGTCCTGTTCCAGGGCCTTCAAAGGGAAGATGTACAGGGCATGGGCGGTGGGATCCTGCAAGAGTCGGGCGAGCACGGGGACGTTGTACATCAGCGTTTTGCCCGAGGCCGTGGGAGTGGAGACGACGACGTTGTCGCCGGCCAGCAGATGGCGGATGCCTTCTGCCTGGTGGGAGTACAGTGCCGAGATCCCGGCGGCGCGCAGGATGCGGGGCACCTCAGCCGGCAGACTGGCCATGTCTTTGAACCAGTCGGCGGACCGCGCCGGCAGTTGCTGGTGATGGCGCACCGTGTTGCCCAGCACGTGACGTCGCAGATAGTCCAGATAATCGGTTACCGGAGCGGCTGGAAGGCCGTCGCTGGTGGCTGAGTCCTCGGGAATAGCAGGCCGTATCAAAGGCTGAGTCCACGGAAATGAGTTGTATTGCTTTCGCTGAACGAGGGGTATTATGCGGAAAACCCGAACTGTGTTGCACGCAACCCATTTCAGCCGCCAACTTGGCCCGCACCTGGACCAATATCGCTGCGTCGGCTACAGCACGCAACGGCGTCAGGTTCGGTGTGCATCAGCCTGTAGATGCCCTGTAGATTCCGGTGGCAAGACCAGTGCGCGCTACTGCGTCACGGCCGGCCGGATTCGTCTGCAGGAAGGCCTGATGGACATTCACCGTGGCGACGAGTCGAGTCACGCCGGGATCAGGACATCTTCTGTAGTCAGCGCGAGATCGTTACGCGGCTTCCGGCCAATCGGCATCTCTCTGGTGGCGACGGGCGATTGTGTTTTTTTTGGTCAATCATCGGTCCGCTCATCACCAACCGTCACAGAGGATACACTCATGCCCGAGACCAATTCCCCCGAGCCATTCTACAGTCTGGCCCGGTCTGCCGGTGACTTCGTCTTCCTGTCCGCCCTGGGTCCCGTGAACGAACGCATGGAGGTGGTAGGCAGCACTATCGAGGAGCAGGCGCGTGCCTGCATGGAGGCCATGGACCGGGCCCTTGCCAGCGAGGGCGCAACGTTTGACGATCTGGTCTGCGTGGACGTCTTTCTCACCGATCTGGAGGAACGCGATCGCTTCAATGTCGTGTACGCCGAATTCCTGGGAGAACGAAAACCGGCCCGCCGCCTGTACGGCGCCGGAACCTTGTTCAAAGGGATCAAGGTCGAGGTCACCGGAGTGGCGTATACGGGCGAACGCTAGGTTGCTCTGACCACGGCGATGTTTGAACCACCACCCCACACAAGGTCGCGCACCCTGTAGAAATCCCCATCGCGCCGGTTCACCACTTTTTTTTGAATGAGAAGCAGATCATCAGCCACACGAAGATGAGGCTAAGAGGCAGGGTTGTGCGAATGACTCGAGTTTCCAGGGAAGCCGATATGCGCATAGGTATAGCCAAAATCATGCAGGAAACCAGCACCTTTTCGACGCAGCCCACCGATCTGGCCGCCATGATGGTCCACCAGGTATATCACGGCCAGGATGTGCTCTGGCAACCTACCATGTGGGAAGGTTTTGTAGAGGGATTCCTGGACGTGGTTCGGCACCTGGATGCCGTGGGTGTGACCAAGGTTACAGCCATGCCAGCCGGCAACCTGACGGCTGCGGCCCAGGCGCATTTGCTGGCTTGGTTCGAAGCCGATCTGCGGGCAGCCATGCCTCTGGACGGGTTGTTGCTGAGCCTGCATGGGGCTTTTGCCGGCGACCTGGATCCCGACATCGACGGCCTGTTGATCGAACGGGCCCGGCAGCTGGTGGGACCGGATGTGCCCATCGGCGTATGTCTGGATCTGCATGCCAACCTGACGCAGCGCATGGTGGCTCACGCGGATATCATCGATGTGATGCACACCCATCCGCACGTGGACATGAAGGAGGTCGGTGCGAGAGTGGCGCGAACGTTGGTGGCGACGTTGGCAGGCAAGGTGCGGCCAGCGGTGGTGGCTGTGAAGATACCGATGTTCACGCCGGCTGAGACGCAGATTTCCGACGAGCCACCTCTGCGAGACCTGATGGAAATGACGCGACGACAGGAGTCGAATCCGCGCGTGCTGCACTCGGCGGTGTGCGCAGTACAACCGTGGATGGATGTCCCGGAGATGGGGTGGTGTGCCGTGGTAACCACGGACGGGGACATGGATCTGGCCGCGGTCAAGGCGCGCGAACTGGCCGCGCTGGCGTGGAGTCAACGCCGCGATTACACCCGGCCGTGCCCGGGATATATGGAGGCGCTGGATGCGGCCTTTGCCGCGGAGGTCAGGCCGGTGGTGATCGCGGACCTGAACGACCTGATGACTGGCGGTGGCACAGGTGATTCGACGTGGTACCTGAAGGAGCTGCTAAAGCGCAACCCGGCGGATCCGTGTTACGTCACCGTAGTGGATCCGGAAGCGGTAGCCCGCATGGCTGCGGCCGGAGAGGGTGCCCGGGTGACGCTGGAGCTGGGCGGCAAACAGGATCACCTGCACTCCACTCCGGCGCGGGTATCCGGTAGGGTGCTCAAGGTCATGCCCGTAGCGCCGGACCGCGAGTTACCGGAGACCATCGGTCTGACCGCCGTGCTGCAGATGGGGCAGGTATACGCCGTAGTGTTCGAGCGCCTGGGACCTGGCGCCGACCCGATGCTGTACTCCGGCGCGGGACTGGATCCCACCTGCGCCAAAATCATGATTGCCAAGTCAGTGGTCGATTTCCGCCACGGGTACAAGGACGTGGCCCGGTTGTTCCTGCTGGGCGCGGCTCCCGGACTGGCTCCGTGCGACTTGCTGTCCCTGCCTTGGCACAGGGTACAGCGACCGATCGTGCCACTGGATCCGGAGATGGAGTGGAACCCCATGGCCGCACCGCTGTACCGCGGTCATGGGCGCGCCCAGTTCGCGGCAGACCAGCGGCCGTCTCGGGAGGGAGAGGTGCGGGAATGAACGGGAACGTCATCGCATCTGGGCATTACGCGACCTGCACTGGCAGGCGCTAACCGGGAGGTCTGGACTGTGTCGAATATTCTGGTAGTGCGTAACGACGAGATCGATGCTCATGTGAGCCCGGCAGACTGCATTCCGCTGGTGGAGTCTGCTTTCCTGGCCATGACCGGTGGACAGGCCGAGTTGCCACGGAAGTACCACGACATCGGCGCATGGGCCATGTGGTTCTTCATGGGAGGCAACGTGTTTCCCAGTCAGGCAACCGCCATCAAGACGGGATTCGCGACAAGCGACGCCCTGACGTGCCAGGTTATCTACTACGACCACGAGACCTGTGAGCCCAAAGGGCTTTTCGAGGGGCTCAAGGTGACCAACCTGCGCACTGGAGCGGCAGCGGCAGTGGGGGCCAAGTACATGGCCCGCAAGGACTCGAGTGTCGTGGCCTGTATCGGCGCCGGAAAGGTGTGCTGGCACGCGCTGGGAGCCCTGCAAGCGGTCTTCGACGTGCAGCAGGTGCTGGTGCACGACGTGCGTCCTGAGGCGGCCGCAAAATTTGTGGTCGAGGCTCGCACCCGATACGATGTGGAGACGGTATCGGTCGGTGCCCGGGAAGCCGTGTCGCGGGCGGACATCGTGGTCAGCGGCACACCGTCGCGGGAGGCCATCGTGCAGGCGGACTGGGTTCGTCCGGGCACCCACTTCAGCGCCATGGGAGCGGATGGAGCGGGCAAGCAGGAACTGGCGGCGGGCATCCATCGGCAGGCGCGCATCGTATGCGACCGGATCGAGCAATGCCTGAAATGGGGTGACATCAACACCTCGGTGGCGGCGGGACTGGTGTCGGAGTCGGACATTGCCGGCGAGATGGGCGACGTGGTCGATGGTCGGATACCCGGACGGACGGGTGAGGACCAGATCACCCTGTTCGATGCCACGGGTATGGGCATCCAGGATGCCGTGGTGGCCAAGGTGATCTATGACATCGCCGTGCGCAAGGGCCTGGGTGTAGGGGTGGAACTGTAGGCCCGGCCAAACCAGGGGCCAAGCTCGCGGGGTAAAACGCCTCGTGTGTCTTGTGGGTCTTGCGCGAACCTTGCCGTATAAGTATATTAAAAAATACTTATGGAGCCTAGCTCATGAAATTGCGTACCAACGAACCACCCGCAGCGTTGAGAGTCCTGGGCAACGCCACCCGCTGGCAGATTCTATGTCATCTACGCCAGGGGCCCAAGTGCGTCAATGCGCTGACCTGCCGGCTGAAGGTGTCGCAGCCGGCGGTGTCCCAGCATCTCAAACTGCTGGAGCACGCCGGTCTGGTGCGCAAGGAAAGGGTGGGACTCCAGATTCATTACGGTCTGGTGGTCGAACGGCTGGATGATTGCCTGCAGGCCATCCAGAGTCTGTTTCCTATCGACGCAAAGGAGAGGCAAGACATGACGGCGAACAAGCAGGAAGAGAAATGCTGCCGTGGTAAGCGGCCCGGGGAGTGCACGCCGGAACAGGTCAGGGAATGTCATCCGGAAGGCGGGCATCCCTGTGACCAGGAAGCCGCCTCGGAGTCTGCTTCCACCGGGAAGAATGCTTCGTAAGGGCGAGAACGCGCCCAGTGCTTCTCGCGCAGAAGCACTGAGAGCCGTGTCTGGTACGAAACATTGACAACCACCCACATCCGAGAGGCAGCGAACAAGCTGGCCGGAAGACCTGGGTCTGGTGGCGGTCCGGGCCGGCCGGCCGGCTCTACCTGGCCACTGATCCGGCGCCTTGCCGCGTACGTGTTGGTTCGTCCGGGGCTGCTTGCCGTCACCATCATCGCTTCCCTGGCGGCGGCGGCGTTCGAACTGGCCCCACCGTGGATTATCCGTCTGGCGGTGGACCGCTTCATCATGGCGGGTGAGACGGAGTTGATCTGGTGGGGGGCGGCTGGGTTGATGGGTGTAGCGCTGGTTCAGGGCGGCGTTGATTTTCTCCGCTTGTACCTGACGGCCCTGTTGGGCCAGAGCATCGTTTTCCGTCTGCGCACGCGTATCTTCGCACATCTCAACCATCTCTCCTTCTCCTTTTATGACAGCGCCCGCACCGGCGATCTGATGGCGCGGGTGACCGCGGACACGGATGTGCTCAGTCAGTTTTTCGGCCGTGCCGGCGTGATCGTGCTGACCAATATCCTGTTTCTATTGGGCGTGCTCGGGGTGTTGCTTACATGGAACTGGCGGCTGGGACTGATCTACCTGGCCCTCGTGCCGTTGATGGGCTGGGCGATTCGCGTCTATGCCCTGCGCGTACAACCCGCGATGCAACGCGTTCGCAAGGCGCTGGGCGAACTCGGCTCCGCCCTGCAGGCCACCCTGGCCGGCATACAGGTGGTGAAGATCTTCGGGCGTGAAGCGTTCGAGGAACAGCGGTTCGCCGCAGCCAGCGCGGCGTACATGACAGCCAACCTCGATACCGTCCGGATACAGTCCATGTGGATGCCGTTCGTCAACGTGTTGATGGGTGTCGGGATGGGACTGGTGTTGTGGTTGGGCGGGATCGCGGTCATCGCCGGAAGCGTGTCTCTGGGCACCTTGATCGCTTTCAGCACATACATCGCCATGCTCATGCGACCGATACGGCAGACCGGAATGATGACCAGCCTCATCATGCGATCGCTGGCCGCGGCCGAGCGCATCTTCGCGGTGCTGGACACCCGGCCGGAGATCGCGGACGCTCCGGACGCTTACCCGCTGCCCCGGCTTACCGGAAGGATTCGCTTCGAACACGTGCATTTCGCTTACGGCGGGGGTGGCGGCGTGCTGGACGGCATCTCCTTACAGGCGGAGGCCGGCGAGCTGGTCGCCATCGTCGGTCCGTCGGGAGCGGGCAAGACGACACTGGTGCAGCTGATTCCCCGCCTGTACGACGTGAGCGATGGCTCCATAACCCTGGATGGCCATGATATCCGCCGGGTGACTGTGGCCAGTCTGCGACAGCAGATCGGCATCGCCATGCAGAACGTGTTTCTCTTCGATGCCACGGTAAGGGACAACATCGCCTATGGCAGTCCCGGCGCCACGGAGGCGCAGATCGAGCAGGCCGCCCGGGACGTGTGTATCGCTGACTTCGTGGCTTCCCTGCCCATGGGGTACGGCACGCCTGTGGGCGAGAGAGGGGTACGCCTGTCCGGCGGTCAGAAGCAGCGCCTGGCCCTGGCCCGCGTGCTGCTGACCGATCCCCGCATCCTGATTCTGGACGAACCGACCTCCAGCGTCGACGCGGAGACCGAACGCAGCATGCAGGCAGCTTTCGAACGGGCCCGGGCCGGACGCACGACCTTCGTCATCGCCCATCGGCTATGGACCGTGCAGCATGCGGACCGGATCATCGTGCTGGACCATGGACGCATCGTCCAGCAGGCGCACAGCCAGGAAGCGCTCTCGGCGCACCAGACCCTGCTGGATGAAGGAGGCCTGTACTGGCGCATGTACGGACTGCAGTTTGCGGCGGAGTCATCCCCATGAACACGCGTGGCGGATTCATGGGACGTCTGCAAGAGGAGCAGGCGAGCTTTCGGCTCACAGAGCTGCGCCGCGGCGCCATCCCCCTGTTGATTCGTTACCTCCGTCCGTACCGTTGCCGGTTGCTGCTGGCGGCGCTGTGCATGAGTGTCGCCGCCGGGGCGGTGCTGCTCATGCCTCTGCTGTCAAAAATCGCCGTGGATGACTACATCGTTCCCGGTGATATCACTGGTCTGACGCGGGTAGCGCTGCTGTACCTGGTTCTGGTGGCGGTGTTCTGGCCTGCCTCCTATGGTCAGGGCTATCTGAGCGGATGGATCGGCCAGCGCGTCGTGTACGACATTCGGAATGATCTGGTCCGTGCGGTGTTGCGCCAGTCGCTGGAGTTTCACCAGCGGGAGCGCGTGGGCAAGATCATGTCGCGCATCACCAACGACATCAACGCGGTCGCCGACTTCGCCTCCAGTGGTCTGATCAACCTGGTCAACGATGTTCTCACCGTCTGCGGCATCGTCGTCGTCATGACCCTGCTAAGTGTGCGGCTGACGCTGGTGACGCTGCTCAGTGTCCCCGTGGTTCTGCTCAGCGTAGGTGTCCTGGCCAGGAAGATGCGCCAGGCCTACACGCAGGTTCAGGAGGAAATTGCCGCGGTGAACGCCGGGGTGGAACAAGGCGTTGCCGGTATGCGGGTGACGCAGACGCTGGCGCGCGAATCCTTCAGCATCGAGCAGTTCGAGGCACTGGGCCTGCGCAACATGAAAGCCAACCTGCGCACCGCGGTGCTGTTCGCCTGTATGTTCCCGGTGATGACGGTGAGCAACATGCTCAGCGTCGCCCTGGTCCTGGGGTACGGGGGCACACTGGTAGCCCGCGGCAGTCTGACCCTTGGCGTCATCCTGGCGTTTCTGGGGTATGTGTCGCGTGTTTTCGGACCGTTGCGCGAACTCAGTCTGGTGGCCAATTCCATGCAAGCGGCTGCGGCTTCGTTGTCGCGGATTCAGGAATACCTGGAAACGCCCCCGCAGATCCCCGCCCCTCGCGTGCCCAGGAAGCCGCCGGCACGGATCCAGGGGCATATCGAGTTTCGCGGAGTCACCTTTGCCTATGAAGAGGAACCGGCGTTACGCGATATCGATCTCACGGTCCAAGCGGGCGAGATTCTGGCCGTGGTGGGTCCCACGGGTGCGGGCAAGAGCACGCTGGCCCTGCTGCTGGCGCGCCTGTACCAGCCGCAAACGGGGTGCGTAGAGATCGATGGTATCAGCGTCGATGCGCTGGATCCGCGCATCCTGCGTGACACGGTCAACCTGGTGCCGCAGGATCCGTATCTGTTCCCGGATACGGTCCGCGAGAACATACGCTACGGCAATCCGGCTGCCGACGATGAGGCGGTTGAACGCGCCGCGCGCCGCGTGCATGCCCATGACTTCATCGAACGGCTGCCGCGCGGCTACGACAGCGATGTGGGCGAAGCCGGTGTCCTGTTGTCCGGCGGCCAGAAGCAGCTGGTTGCCCTGGCCCGGGCCATGCTGGCCGATCCGGTCATCCTGGTGCTGGACGAGACGACGGCCCATGTCGACGCGATTACGGAGAGCACCCTTCAGGCCGGAATGCGGGCCCTGGCCCGCACTCGCACCATGCTCATCATCGCCCACCGGTTCTCGACGGTCAAACAGGCAGACCGCGTCGTGGTGTTGGATGCCGGCCGTATCGCCGGGTACGGCACGCACGCCGAATTGACGGACTCGAACCCCGTGTACCAGCGCTTGTACCGGAAACAGTGGGCGTCCCCTCCGGCAGCGCCGCCGCCGGAGCCTTCCTGACCTGCCGCGTTGTCCGGTCGCAGCGCCACCGGTCGCCGCGCCACCGGTGGAATCCCACCGATCCTTGCGCCACCAGTCGCCGCGCCTGGACCCGCCTCACTGCCGGTTGGTGGGCGGCAGCGCCCACCAACCGGCCCGGACCCGCATCACTACCGGTTGGCAGCGGCAGCGCGCCGCCCCCGGCCTGGACCCGCATCACTACCGGTTGGCAGCGGCAGCGCGCCGCGCCCGGTGGCAGGCGGCACCAGATCGCCTCAGGGCGGATCCACGGGCACCGGCTGACGCTTCGGAACCAGCGGATCGTATTCGAAAGC
>SLHA01000058.1 GCA_007136405.1 Candidatus Latescibacterota bacterium | reverse complement strand
GTTCGGGAGAATGTGCGCATTGTGGACTTTCTGCCTGGAGAGTGGATACTGGCGCGGGCTCATCTGCTTGTGGGGGTTGTGGGCATCGGTGCCATCTACCAGGCTCTGGCGCACTCGGTACCCGTCATCGGCGCGCCCGAACACCTGGATCAGGAGATCCATCTCAGCCAGGTCGAGGCCCAAGGTCTGGGGATCAAACTGGATCGCGTCGATCTGCGCCCGGAGCCGGTACTGGATGCTGCCGCGACCATCATGGCCGATCTGGATCGATACCACCACCGGGCCGTACCCTTTGCCCGGTCTCTGGAACGTCATGCGGACGGCAGCGCCGTGGCGGACCTGGTGGATGTACACTTCTCTGATTCGCCGCAAAAGGGCCAGTATCATCTGGAGGCTCGTACCAGTACTCCGGCGTCCGAATTCCTCCGCTACCTGATCTCCACCACACCTCCGGATCTGGATGGACCGGCGCTGGAAGCCATGCTCAGCCGGGGTCTCTCCCGGGGCATGCCCCACGCATATCACGGTGGTCAACTCCATATCGATCATTGGGATGGATGGAACTGGCTCAATGAACGGGAGCCGCGTTTTTTCGAAGCCGACTATCGGGCACTGGAAAGCCGCCGGGCCGCGTTTTTTGTCCGCCAGAACGGTTGTATCCGTTCGCGAACCGAGATGCAACGTTACCGCGCGACCTACTCGCTGCGCCTTCTGCCCGAATCGGGTGATCCGATCCGGCGCCTCAGGCTCTTCATCCCCTATCCGGTGGAGCGCCCGGGTCACCAGACTCAGGTGCAGTTGCTGCACTGCCAGCCTGCGGCGATGGCCGCGAACCTGGCTCCGAATGCCGGTTTTGTATACGGGTACGAAACCGAACTGGGAAGCGAACCCGTTGATTTCACCTACACCTGTCAGTATACGATTCGCGAACTCAGCCCGGACCATCCGCTGGGCCCGGCACAACTCAGTACCGCAGAAGCGCAGAAATATCTGGAGTTAGATCCGCGCATCACGCGGCTACCGGAAGTCATCCAGTTCTGCCGTAACCTGAACCTGTATCCGGAGGCCGGCGCCATGGACAAGGCCCGGGCCGTGTATGATGCGCTCGTTTCTTCCCGGTGCTTTCGCAAGACCCGGGACAGTTCGCACCATCCCGTGTACTGCACGGCGACCGTCCTGCGCCAGGAAGGGGCACATTGCATCACCCTGGCGCGCGCCTATATCTCACTTTGCCGCAGCCTCGGAATACCCGCCAGAGAAGTTACCGGAGCTCTGATGGGCTATCCGGCAGGAGAGGGAAGGTATGAACGGCGGGCCTACGGTGAACCTGTCTACGGCCACATGTGGGCGGAGATTCATCTCGCGGATACGGGTTGGCTGCCGGTTGAATTCCACAGCCTGGTTATCGGTCACGCCGCCCTCACAGAGGACAATGTAAGAGACCGGCAATTGCGTCGAACCATCAAGGCCAGCACCGCTCCTTTTATCGACTACTATTTCGGCTGTCTCGACCACCAGCGGATCGTCTGCTCCGGGTCGGTCCGGACGATGGATCAGTGGCTGGTCGAGGATTCCACGCAGGACGTGGAGTGCGGCGAGAAGCGCTGGAAGCCCGCCCACGATCTGCGTCACGAATGCAGCCTGTGCATCGAGCCGATATGAAACATCCGCTGATCAGCGTCGTCATCCCCACTCACAATCAGGCCGAACGAATCAACCTGGTCCTGGTGGGGCTTCAGGCGCAGACCCTTGCAGCCACGGACTTCGAAGTGGTTGTCGTCGATGACGGCTGTACGGATGCAACCGTCGAGGTTGTCTGCCGGGCTGCGGCCAACGGGCTGACACGTCTGGAGCTGGTGCGGACAGCAGACAACCGGGGCCGATCGGCGGCACGCAACCTGGGTATCGCCCAGGCCAACGGTCAGTTGATCGTGTTTCTGGACGGCGATGCCCTGCCAGCACCCGACCTGCTGGAAAGGTATGCCTCCAGCCACGAGGAGCACGGACCGGAGGCCGTCCTGTGCGGATATCAATACTGCCTCGAGGAACTGGAATATATCGGCGATCCAGAGACTGGGGCGCTGGTAACTACCGTGGAGATCCCGAGCGTGTTGAAGGACTACCTGCGGAGTCGGCGCGATCAGATAGCCGTAACCGCGGAGACCATCCGGCACGACTTCGATACCCTGCTCAGGCGCGCCAAACCCGGAGGTTATCCGTTCCCAGAATCGGCCCAGCGCCAGGACGAGGCCGTCCGGTTGCTGAACGAACGTCCGTATTCCCAAGTGGGCTGGTTGGGTTTTATTCCTCACAACGGCGCCGCTGCCGCGCGAAATCTGCGCGAAGTCGGCGGATTCGACACAACCATCGCCTTCAGTGAAGGATGGGAGCTGGCCTACCGGCTGCTGCGCCGGCCAGGAGGCCGGTGCGCGGCGGTACCTGCCTCTACCTGTCACCTGTATCATTACCACCGCTTCAGCACCCATAAAGGCGCCCGCAAGGAAGCCCGGGTTCGGTATCGCGCCATCGAACAGATGGCTGCGTTCCATCAGGATCCGCGGGTGCGCCTGCTGTATTGTTGGATGGCCCATCTGTGGCCGGACCCATACATCCCCGAAACCATGGTGGTGGATAACCTGCTCGAGTTCGATAGACTGTACTCCGCACTGACTCCCGAACAGTGGCTGGAATACGAGCTGATTCTGGACCACCACCCCGCTGAGTTCCCCACCCAACGGAAAGAGGCTCGACATGGCATCCCGGTATGAGTTACGCTACGAGAAACGTCTGCAAGACAGACTCAAGGAGCACGAACAGCAGGGTGACCGGCAAGCCATGGCCGAGGTCTGCCATCAGCTCGGGGCTTTTTACCGCGATCGAGGTGATACCGAAGCTGGCGTGAGACTGTTCCGACGGGCTCTGGTCCTGTGCGAGTCCGTGCATGACAAGCTCGGGGTGGCATCGGCTTATACGCAACTGGGCCTGCTCATGGAAAGACAGGGAGAGTTCGGTCAGGCACGGTTCTACCTGGAGGAAAGCCGGCGTCTGAATGAGGAACACGAAAACCTCGAAGGTCTGGCCAGAGCCAACGGATACATCGGGTTCCTGGATTTCCTGCAGGGAGATTACGCTGCCGCGGAAAAGGCGTACCGTTGGGCGCTCGAGCTGGATGAGCAGATCCAGTCACCCGGTGGACAAGCGGAGGATTACGGCAACCTGGGTTCGCTGATGGCGGCGCAATCCCGCTACCAGGAAGCGGAGGCGATGCACCAACAGGCCTTGCTGCTATACGAAAAGGCCGGTGATCGTCGGGGTATGGGCGGCCAGTACCGGAGCCTGGCGGTGTTGTGGCAGCAACGGGGAGACCTGGAACAGGCGCGCGTGTTCTACGAGCTGGCGCTGAGTCTGCACCGGGAACTGGACTGGCAATGTGGAGTGGCTCTTGCCGAGGATGGACTCGGTCAGGTAGCAGAACGGGAAGGGGATCTCGAACGCGCCCTGGCCTGGTACACCAAGGCCCTGGAGCGTTTCAGACACGGCGGCTATAAGCAGAGCATCGTCGACGTGAATCGGCGTCTTGGCTCTGTATGCCTGCGCCTGGACGAACATGCCGACGCCGTAATGCATTATGAGGAGGCGCTGGACCTTTGCGAGGAAATGGACGACCGGCAGGGCGTGGGGCGCTGCTGCAAACAGTTGGGTGACCTGTACCTGAGTCTGGCGGTGGACGACCCGGATCGTGCCTCAGTCATGCTCGAGCGTGCCCTGACGACCTACCGTGCCCTGAATGACGAGAGAGGGGAAGGGGCGGTCTACACCAGTCTGGGGAATCTGGCTGCCCGTCGCGGTGAAATCACGCAGGCTATCGCCATGTGGACGGCGGCCTCAGCGCGCTATCGTAAACTGGGGGTCGACGATCGCGTCATGGAAATCGATACGGCCATCAAGCGGCTGTGGGGGCACAACTCCAGTCGCGTGGCCTGA
Organism: Candidatus Latescibacterota bacterium; assembly: GCA_007136405.1. GTDB lineage: Bacteria > Latescibacterota > UBA2968 > UBA8231 > UBA8231 > SLHA01. Next base: position 26,819 of record SLHA01000058.1, on the reverse strand, counting down.
GGAGCGCCGTCATGCCTACTCGAGACCAGTACGAAGCCGTCCATCGACAGGGCCTCAAGGTTGTCCTGCGGCTGGTAGAAGAAGCTGTGTGGCAGATGGCTGGTCCAGAGGACTACCAGCGTCCCCTTATAGCCCTGGTGGACGGGTTGCGGGCTCTGCGCATTCCGTTTCACGGGTGCGGACTCTATCTGCTGGAGCCTGCCGAGGATGCGCCGAAGGTGGTGTGCCAATACGCATGGAACGGGGAATCCTGGAACCAGACAACGGTCGGCGAGGATCATTATCTGATGGTGGCTGTCTGGCGCGATGGCGAAGCGCGTTACTATCGTGACGTGGGTGCAGAGGATCCGTTTCGCCAGGCCGCCGGACTGCAACGCCGGTTCGGTCATACGATACGTTCGGCGTTGCACATTCCCTTTGCCCACGGAGTACTCACGGTCGTGAGCGCCTCTCCGGCTGCTTTTTCCCGGCGTGACATCGATCTCCTCAAGGATCTAGCCGAAACGCTGCCCGGTCTCTTCCGGCGCATGGATGACCTGCGTGAGCTGGAGTCGCGCGACCGCCAGCTGGAACACGCCCAGCGGCTCGAGCTGGTCGGTCAGGTGGCTGCCAGCACCGCCCACGAGGTGAACAACTATTTGTCGGTAATCACCGGTTATTGCGAGCTGCTGCTGAACAACAAGCCGGATTCGGCCGAACGTACCCGCCTGGAAACCGTGCTCACGGCAGCCCGGCACACGCTGGCTATCAACTCCCGCCTGTTGGACCTGGCCCGGGGAGAAGAGGGCGCCCGGCACCCTGCCAGCATCAACGACCTGATCACGGAAGCCACGGGGCTGATCAGCTACCAGTTGGAGCGCGCCGGAGTGGAACTGGTACAAGATCTGGCGCCCGATCTGCCTCCGGTCCCGGTCCAGGCGTTGCAGGTGCAGCAGGTGCTCATCAACCTTGTACAAAACAGCCGGGACGCGGCGATCGACAGCGGGAGGCAGGTGCGTGTCTGTGTGCGCACGAAAGAGGAGTCTGGCTGGGTACTGGTGGAAGTGGAAGATGACGGCCCCGGTATTCCCCTCTCCCTGCGTGAACGTGTTTTCGAACCTTTCTTTACCACCAAAGGCAAGGGGCAGGGTACGGGACTCGGTCTGAGCGTCTGCCGTACCATCGCGGAGAATCACGGAGCCCGGCTCTATTTGCAGGAGCAAATGCACGGCACCTGCGTCGTCCTGGCCTTGCCCGTGTCCGCAGCAACCGAAGTGGCGCCTTTGCGGATGGCGAACTAGCGCGCGGTTTTGTCTCGATTCGGACACCCCGACAGGCACACGGACATGGCCGGACTGCCGCCGGGCGAGGGCCTGGTTGGCGAGTCACTGATGCCGCTGGCCTGCGGGGCCGTCCCAGCTCGGATTACATGACCAGCATGGAAAACGCTTTCACCGGATTCGACGCTGCCGACGAAGCCCGAGTGGACAAGTGGCTGGGCGAATGAGTTCGGGCGTCCCTTGATTCCAGGCAACGTTGACGCGGATCTCCACCCCTGCCGGATGGCAGTGCTTCGCTGCCGCCTTTCCCGGATGGTTCTCTGCCTGCTATATTCCCGTGAGTCCAGACCTGTCGCCCACGCCATGGTGCCATGCGCTTGGTCATCGCGATCTATTCTGGAACGGTTTGTGGCACCATAGCAACATTCCGCCGGTTGATTTCGCCAGGCGTGTCCGCCATTCTCCATGCTGAGCGCACATCGCACATACCACCTGCTGCCGCAGGTTGATATAGACTGAGCCTGTTACGATGATCCCTGTCCTGGCGGAATCGCCCCATGTCCTGCTCGAGCGCCTGGCCGCGGATCTGGCGGCCACACGAGCTCCCTGGGCCCGTCACTGGCTCGTCATCCCCGGCGCCGGGCGAGGCGAGTGGGTGCGGCAGCGCTGGGCCCGGCGGGCCGGCATCGCCTCTCACAGCCAGATGCTCGCCGTCCGCGCCCTGGTGGAACTGGCCGCGTCCGGCATCAGCCCGCGGCCGCGCTTCTCGCTGGATCGTCTGGCCCTGGTCATCGCCTCGGTCCTGCCCGACCATGCCGACAGGTTGCTACTGCCGGAACTGGACAGCCGCATTCCCGTGGACGGCCGCCGTCTGGCCTGGGCCCGGCACCTGGCCGATGCGCTGGACCTCGGTCTATTGTGCCGGGATTCCGGCGTCGGGCATGGTTCGGGGGCTTTCCTGTCCGACCTGGCCGCGGATGCGGCGGTATCCGCAGTGCTGGACGACCACCTGGGACGGCAGACGGTAAGCGCGTTCCGGCAGGCGGCGCAGGCGTGGTACCAGGATTGGGAAGTTCGCGGCGGACTGCCGCATCTGTGGGTTCAACTGGATGTGGGACTGCCTCATCTGCTCATGGTACGTTTGATGGAACTACTCGGCAACTTGCCTGCGGACAAGGTCCACGTGTACGCGTTGGCACCCAGCCAGCATTACTGGGTTGATCTCAGAGTCGGCCGGCGGCAAGCGCTCGCGGATCCGGATCTGGATCCCGGTCTGCTGCTGCGGTCCTTCGGTCGCCGGGCCCACGATCTGCACTGCCAGCTGGTGGCGGGCCCGCTGGCCGAAGGCGGCGGTGAAATCTGGCTCGACAGCCCGGATCCGGGAGACAGTCTGCTGGGACGGCTGCAGCGCAGTTGCCGCGAGCTGGCCGCTCCGCAGGCGGCGCCGGCCCTGCCTGCCGCAGACGATGCATCTTTTTCCGTGCATGCGTGCCGCAGTCCGCTGCGCGAGCTGGAGGTGTGTCGCGACCGCATCCTCCAGGCATTGGACGAAGACCCCACACTCAAGCCGGAGGAGGTCCTGGTGTTGCTCGCCAACGCGGCGGCCACCGCGCCGCTGGTCGCGGCCGCGTTCGGACCGCAGCCCGTTGATGCTCCGGCTGCGGCGCAACTGCCATTCCGTCTGACCACCGGCGCCGGAGTCGTGCCGTCGGAGTTGGCCGACGGCATCGCTGTCGTCCTGGATGCCGTTCTCGGACGGTTGGATCAGGCCCAGCTGTTGGCCCTGCTCGAACACCCGCTGGTCGCGGCCCGTTTCGGCACCAGCGCGGCCGGGGACGGTGCGGACCTGCTGGCCTGGCTGCAGGATGCCGGGTTCCGCTGGGGTATACATGGCCGCCATCGCCAGCAGACTCAGGGCGGCAACGATGACCGCTGGCACCTGCAGTTTGCCCTGCAACGGTTGGCCCTGGGAGCGACCGTGGATCCGGCCAGGCGGGATGGTGTGGTGGCCAACAGCGCGCCGCTGGCTCGGGCCTGGGGCATCGACACGCGCATCCTGGCGGATCTGGCGCGCCTGGCGGAGGCTCTGGCTGCAGCCCGGGAGCGGTGGTGCGCCGACGGCGGTCGCACCGTGGCAGCCTGGTGCAGCTTGCTCGCCGGCCTGGTCGACACGTTTCTGGCTCCCGGCGACGCAGGATCACAGCAGCAGCGGACCACCCTGCTGCTGCACCATCTCGAAGACCTGGTGCAGCAGGCTCCGCCGGATAGCCGGCTCACAGCCGACGCTTTTCGCCGCTTGCTGCGCCCCATCCTGGAAGATCTGGTCGAAAGCAGCGGCTGGGGCGGCGGCGGCGTGACGGTGGCGCCTCTGGTGGAACGGGCGGGAACACCGGCTCGGGTGATCTGCATCTGCGGTCTGAGCAGCGAATACTTTCCTCGCCGGGAAGAACGTCCGGACTGGCATCCGCTGGCCGGCAAACGACTGTGGGGAGATCCGGACCGCCGCGACGACGACCGTCACGCCCTGCTGCTGGCCCTGCTCGCCGCCGGCGATCGCTTGATCCTGACCTATGCCGGCGGAGGCGACACGGACGCTAATCCACGACCGCCTTCCACGCCACTGGCGGACCTGATGGACGCTGCCGGGATGGCGTGCTGCGACACAGGCTGCTGGTTTTTCCGGCATCAACTCAACGGCTTCTCCCCCGCGGCCCACAGCCCGGAAGCGCCTCCCATGGCGCGCGGCTTCCTGGGCCAGGATGCGCATGGGGCCCGCTGTCTGAGCGGTGAACGAAAGGCCGTACTGCCGGGCTTATGGAGCGAATGCCTGGATCCGGATCCGGACAACCGCCGGGTGACAGCCAGTGAACTGGGGCAGCTGTTCAAGGAACCCTGCCGCCTCTTCGTGAGCCGTCTGGGCATCCATCTACCCGAAGAAGAGGCGACCCCGGAAGCCGGCGATCGCCTTAGTTTGGATGGGCTGAAAGCCTGGGAAGAGCGCCGGCGGCTGCTGGAGCTGCGGCTGCGAGGCGGCGACGAACAGACACTGCGCCACCGTCTGGAACGGTCCGGAAAGCTGCCACCGGGCCGCTACGGCGACATCGCCTGGGACAAGCTCACGGCCGAAACCCCAAGCTGGGACATCCATTCCCAGCCGCTGCGACGCCTGGACGATCCGCAACCCATCGAACTCGACGTCGACGGCGTCGACTGGACGATCGAGATTCGTCCCCAGGTACCGTGGTACCGCGACAGCGAGGGTGTCTGCCACTGTTTTTCGGCTTCGAAGACGTACGATGCCAGGAATGAACACAGCGCCAGTCATCTGCCCTGGCTGGTCGACCTGCTGGTGATGGCCACCCGCTACGAGATCCCTTGCGTGCGCCTGCACTTCAGCGGGGCGAACCGCAGGGACGCCGCACCGGTCCTTCGCCCGCCTTCCGCCGGCACCCGGCGCGACCGGCTGGTCGATCTGGTCCGTCTGGTAGCCCTGGGACGGCGGGTGGCCCTGCCGTGGTGGCGCGACACTCACGATGCCTGGATCAGAGCATGCGGCCCCGACCCGGAGCCGGCCACGCTGGCTGCGACCGCAGCGACGATCGAGGCGAAGTGGACGGAAGCGCCGGGTTTCGGCCGCAGCGGCCGACCGGCGCCGGCTGAACTGCCGGCCACCCGCCTGGTCTTCCGCGGCCTGGACGACGTTTTCGCTTACCCGGGCCCCGACGCCATCGCCCACGAACCCAGTCTGCCCGGTGCCGGGCAACCGCTGGCGGTGCGCGTGTGTGTCGCCGTGTCCCGGTTCCAGCGTGCTGCCGTGGGGGCGGAAATGGAGGATCCGCCATGAGTGCGCCGGTATTCGACCCCACGCTGCAGCCGCTGACCGGCGCTCACGCCCTCGAAGCCAGCGCCGGCACCGGAAAAACCTACGCCATCACCCTGCTGTGGCTCCGCCTGATTCTGGAGGAGCGGCTGCCGGTGGATTCCATCCTGGTTTGTACCTTCACCAAGGCGGCCACGGCGGAACTGCGCGAGCGTCTGCTGGCGGCCTTGCGGCGGGCGCGCCTGCTTACCTCGGATCTGTGCCGTGACAAGCCTCCGGAGGGCAGCGCGGCGCACGACGGCTGCAGGACCGACCGAGTCGACGTCAGCGACGAAGATCCCATAGCGCGGATCGTGAAGCGGCTTTACGACAAGGATCCGGAGCGCGCCTACGAGCAGGAACTGGCCATGGCGGAGTCGGCCTTCGACCTGGCCCCGATCAGCACCATTCATGGCTTCTGCACCAGCCTGATCGCCCGTCACACTCTGGAGCTGGCCGCAGATCCGGACGTCGAACTGATAGAATCCTGCAACGATCTGCTCGATCTGCTGGTGGGCGACTGTCTGATGCAACTGGCGGACGACGCCCCCATGGATGTCGGTGAAGCCACGGCATTCGCCCGCGACGTCGCCCGCGAAGCCGGCATCCCCGACGAAGGCGTGTTGCGCCCGCGTATTATCGGTGCGGAAGCAGCGGCCCAGGCTGAGGCGCGGATCAGGAATCAGCGTCAGGACATCGAATCGCTGTTCGACGACCGGACCAGGGTGTCCCACGGGAGTACGCGCAAAGCCGGACTCCAGCGCCTGAACGCATTCTGCGCCGGCGAGGTTCCCGCTGATCTGCCTGACGGGGTGACCAGGGCGCTGAAGACCCATAAGCCGTCCGTTCTGGACGACATGCAGCTGTTGATGGACGCGGCCCGGCACGACAGTCGCAACCAGGCCCGTTGCCGGCTGCTCGACATCGCCCGGCGCAGCCTGGCCGGACAGAAACGGCTTGCCGGGGTGCGCACCTATGACGATCTGCTGATCACCGTGCGCGACGCGCTGGCCGACCCGGCCAGCCAGGCCGCGCTTGCCGAAGCCGTGCGGCGGCGCTACCGGGCGGTGATCATCGACGAGTGCCAGGACAGTGACGGCGTCCAGATCGACGTCTTCCGGCGCCTGTTTCTGAACCCGTCCCAACGGACCACGGCCGCGCCCACCAGCAGCTTCATCGCCATCGGGGATCCCAAGCAGAGCATCTATCGGTTCCGCGGCGCCGATCTGGCCAGCTACCGCGGTCTCATTGCCGCTGCCCACCTGGCCGCGCCCATGCGCACCAACTGGCGCAGCGACGGCGCCCTGATCGCCGCCCTCGACCGCTGCTACCGGCAGCAGCCGGAATTCGCCGACGCCAGCACCGGTGCGCCGATCCAGTACGTGCCGGTCGAGGCGCCGGCGCATACCCCGGCTGTGCGCCTGCAGGATCCCGGACCGTTTGCCGAGGGTGTCCAGCCGGCGGATTGCGCCCTGGTGGGATTGTGGAGCGACAGCAGCAATCGCTACGTCGCCCAGCACGATCTGGCGGACCAGGTGGCGCTGGAATGCCGGCGGTTGCTGGGTGCCGAAGTTTGCCTCATCGACCGTACGACCGATCGCTACCGGCGCCTGCAGGCCGGCGATCTGGCCATACTGGCCAGCAACCGCCGGCAGTTGGGTCTGGTCCGGCGCGCTCTGACCGGCCTGGGAATTCCCTGTCAGCAGGCCGGCCGGGGAATGGGTTCGGTGCTCGACAGCGACGAAGCCCAGGATGTGCTTTTCTGGCTGGACGCGTTGTCCGCCACCGAGCAGGGCAGCGGTGCGGAACTGAGCCGCCTGCTGGCATTCGCTGCCACGCCGCTGCTGGGCTACACTCCCACCCGCTGCGAGGCGCTCGCAGAAGATCCGCTGCTGCAGACGACCCTGGCGGACCGCTGCCGCCGGCAAGCGCGGATCCTGCGGCAGCAGGGGCCTTTGACTGCCTTGGTACGGCTGCTCGCCGAGACCGATCTGCGCACCCGTGTACTTAGCAGCGCCCCAGGCGAGCGCGCCTTCACCAACTGGCGTCACCTGGGTCAACTGCTGCAGGAGCAGTGGGCCGCCGGGCGGCGCGATCCGGCCGGCCTGGTCCAGGCCTTCGGCCGTCTTCTGGCGGATCACGACGCCGCAGCGGACGAAACCGAGATGCGACTGGAGACGGATCAGCCGGCGGTGCAACTGAGCACTATCCATGGTAGCAAGGGACTGGAGTTTCCCGTCGTCTTCTGTCCCTTCGCCTGGCAGGTCGACAGCCGGCAGACACGAAAAAACCGCAAGAAGGTAGCCGTAGTGCGCCACCGTGGGGGTACCGTGCTCGATGCCGGTACCCAGGAGCTGAACAAACACATCGAACAGGAACTGGAGCAGGAGGACGAGGAACAGCAACGCCTGCTCTACGTCGCCCTGACCCGGGCCCGGTACCGCTGTTACGTGGGTCTGGCGCCGGTCGACTCCGGTGGTTCTCAGCACAGAAACGGCGCCGAGGCATCCAGCCTGGCAGCGCTGCTGCAGTTGCCGGCGGCAGACAAGAGCGGGTGGCGCGCCGCCTTTGCCCGGTGCCTGCCCCTGCTCCAGAATCTGCTGGCGCCGGGCTGCACCGCATCCGGTAACAGCACTGGAGCACCGACTGTCAGGCCGGAGCTGACCGAGCCGCCGGTGGTGGACTGCTGGCGCGGTTCTTTGTGGCGTACTGTCAGTTATTCGTCGCTGAGCGCCGGTGACCAGGCACTCGCCCTGACGCGGGACTACGATGAAGAAGCGGATGGGGACACCGCCACGCGGTCGCTGGATCCCGGCCTGCTGGATCAGCTCGGTTCCGGCGCAGCCCTGGGCGACCGCATACACGGCTGGCTGGAACAGGTGATCGGTAAACGTCGCTGTCTGGACGATATTTTGGCCAGTCAGGGCGGCGCCCGGGATCTGTACCGGGAACGGCTGGACATCGTGCTGGACACCCCCCTGTGGCTGCCTGGCGTCACGCAGCGACGGCCCGGTCTAGCGGAGGAACGGCCCGGCGCCACAGGTCCGCTGCCAGGCGCCACAGGTCCGCTGCCCGCCGCCACAGGTCCGCTGCCCGGCGCCCCGGAGCGGCTGCCGACTCTGCGCGACCTGAGTACCCACGCCATCACCGAACTGCACTTCCTGCTGCCGGTGGCGGAGTGCGATCCGGAGCGACTGAGCCAGGCGCTGATCCAGGATCCCCTCATCCGCGCCGACCCGCGCCGCACCGCATGGGCCCGGGGTGTCGCCGCCTGGCCCTTTTCGCGGCTGCGCGGGTTCCTGCAGGGGTACATCGATCTGGTCTGTCAATGGCAGGACCGGTGGTTCGTGATCGACTACAAGACCAACATGCTGACCGATTACCGGCCCGCCACCTGCGAGCAGGCCATGCTGGATCATCATTATCTCCTGCAGGGGCGCCTGTATCTGATCGCCCTGCATCGCCACCTGTGCCATCATCTGCAGGACTACGACGCAGCCACCCATCTGGGCGGCATCGGCTATCTGTTCGTACGCGGCTTTCCCGTCGCAGGCTGCTGGGGCGAAACGCCCGGCCCTGAAGCCGTCGGCGCACTCGATGCGTTGTTCGAGCCCGCGGGAGTTTGGACATGACGACCACCCCGCTTGAGGACACTCATGATCCGGTGGCCGATTTTCGCCCCCTGGCGCGTCTGGCACTGAGCGAGGCCGAGGACCACTGGGTCGAACCGCTGGCCCGCCTGTATGAAGCGGCAAGCAGGGGCATCGGCCATCTCCCGGCGCGCGAACTGCTGGACGGATGCCCGCTGGAATGCCTGCCCACACATCTGATCGCCATCGAGGCCGGTCAGGCCCTGTTGCCACGCACCGCCGCCGCCTGGCGCGTGGTGCGCGCCCATGTGGCCCAGGCGCATGCCCAGACCGTGCTGGCCGTCGACGACGACGCAGTGCGCGCTGCCCTGGACAGAATTCTACCGCCGCGGCGGGAGACCGATGCTGACGCTAGGATAATATTCGACAATACCCAGCAGCGTCTGGCCGCCGCCGCCCTGGTGGACGCGCGGGTGGGGGTGCTCACCGGTGGGCCCGGAACCGGCAAGACCACATCGGCCGCTACCCTGCTGGCCCTGCGCGCCGCTCTGGACGATGATCTGCAGTCTGCTGACATCCGCGTCTGCGCGCCCACCGGCAAGGCCGCCAACCGATTGCGTGGCGCCCTGGCCCAAGCGGCCGGATGCCTGCAGTTGACGCATCGCGAACGCCACCTGCTGCTGGAACTGCGCCCGCTGACCATCCATCGGCTCCTTGGGTGGCAACCAGTCCCACCCGAGGACGGCGGCCCCTGGCGGCATCACGCCGATCACCCGCTGTCCACTCGCCTGGTACTGCTCGACGAAGGCAGCATGGCCGATGTCGAGCTGATGTCAGCCCTGGTTCAGGCGTTGCCAGACACGGCCGCACTGTTGATCCTGGGAGATCGCGATCAGCTGGACTCGGTCGAGGCCGGCGGCGTGCTGGCCGAACTGGTGGCCCGCGGCAGCGCCGGTACCATGCCGCAGGAGCGACGAGAGCGCCTTCGGATCCGCATCGGGGCCGACAGGGATGACGAAAACACCCTGGTGCCGACTGTGGCACCGGCTGAGCGCATCGTCTCCGGCGCCCTGGCCGGCCGCGGCGCCTGCAGATCACCGAATGCATGGCAGAATGCTGACCTCGATGCGGCTTCCCCTGCCGGCGGACCGCTGCCCGGCCTGACCTTCTGTCTGACCTACAGCTACCGCGCCAAAGATGCGCCTTGGATCCTGGAGCTGGCCAGCCTGATCAGACCTGACAGCGAGGTCACGGCTGCCAGGATCATGGCCTGCCTGGACGCCCACGACGATGCCCGGTTGCAGCGGCTCAACCGGCGCGGCGACCTGGAGACGTTGTGTGTCGAACGCTGGCGGCGCCTGGCCGCCGCCAGCGAGGGATGGCGCCTCAACCACCTGCCCGGTAACGACCACCTCCAGCATCTCCTGGCCACATTCCAGCTGCTGGCGGGCACCAACCGGCAGGTGGCCGCGGCCAACGCCCGCGGCCGCCGGATCCTGGCCCGCGACCCGGAGGCATATGCCGCCGATGAGCAGATCCTGATTCACGGCACGCCTTTGATGATCGAAGTCAACGCTCCGGCGTTGGATCTGGCCAACGGCGATCTGGGCCTGGCTCTGGGCACCGAACCCGGCCAACCGGCCCACATCGCCGTCTTTCCAGGGCTGGACGAAGTCCTGCCATTGGCCCGCCTGCCCCGGTATCGGGCCGCCTTTGCCATCACCATCCACAAGAGTCAGGGCTCTGAATGGCAGGAAGTTGCCATCGACTTGGGAGACCATGCCAGCCCGCTGCTCGACCGCAATCTGTTCTATACGGCGGTCACCCGCGCGGCTCGCCGGGTCGTTCTGTACTGCAGCGACGAAGCCCTGGAGGCGACTGTCGCGTCATAGGGACCGGCGCCCTGGCCATGATGCGGCAGGCGTGAGGCAACGCCTGGCTGCAGCATTGGGGCGCATGGACTTCAGGGGTGCGGCGCACCACAGAGGGGTGGATCATGGCGCAGGAAGTGATCTTCAGAGCCCGAGGGCTGAGCAAGATCTACGACATGGGTGAGGTCAAGGTGCAGGCGCTGCGCCAGGTGGACCTGGAGTTGTTCGCCCACGAAATGGTCGTGTTTCTCGGAGCCTCCGGAAGCGGCAAATCGACACTGGTCAATATCCTCGGCGGCCTGGACACCGCCACCGCAGGCGAAGTGTTGTACCGCGACCGCGATCTGACGCGGGCCGACGACCGCGAGTTGACCGAATACCGACGCCATCATGTCGGCTTCGTGTTTCAATTCTACAACCTCATCCCCAGTCTTACCGCCCGTGAGAACGTGGCGATCGTGACCGAGATCGCGTGCCAACCTATGACTCCGGCAGAAGCGCTGGAACTCGTCGGTCTGGGCGGCCGCATGGACCACTTCCCGGCCCAGCTCTCCGGCGGCGAGCAGCAGCGGGTGGCCATCGCGCGGGCGATCGCCAAGCGCCCGGCCGTGCTGCTATGCGACGAACCGACAGGAGCGCTGGACTCGCAGACGGGAGTCATCGTACTCGAGGCACTCGAAACCATCAATCACGATCTAGGCACGACCACCGCGATTATCACCCATAATGTCGTGCAGGCGGAAATTGCCGGACGGATCATCCATCTCAAGGACGGGGAGATCGCCCGTATCGAGACGAACACCCGCAGAACACCCGCCCGGGAATTGCAGTGGTGACCGGAGCGAGTCGCCAGTCAGGACCGGAGCTAAATCACCCTGCAGCATATCTGTGAGTTGATATGGCAACCCTAGGCGCCCTTGATCGTAAACTGCTGCGCGACCTCCGGGAGATGCGCGGTCAGGCGGTGGCCATCATCTTCATCCTGGTCGCCGGCGTGGCCGCGTATGTCTCCATGGCGAGCGTGATGGATACGCTCCAGCATACCCTGGATCGGTATTACGAGGAGTATGCCTTCGGCGACGGCTTCGCCACGGTTCGACGGGCCCCGGAGGAAGTGGCGGAGCGGCTGGGCACCACGCCGGGCATCGTCCAGGTGCAGACACGCGTGGTCGCCATGGTAAACCTTGAAATCGCCGGTTACGATGACCAGGTGGCCGGCCTGATGGTGTCGGTGCCCGGTGACAGGCAACCCGAACTCAACCGGCTCTTCCTGCGCACAGGCAGCCTGCCTGCCGCCGGGCGCGAAAACGAGGTGCTGCTCAACGAGGTGTTTGCCGAAGCGCACGGGCTGTGTGCCGGCGACACCCTTGCCGCCGTGATCAACGGCCGCAGGCGGACGCTGCAGGTGACGGGAGTGGCTCTTTCACCGGAGCACCTGATGCAGGTGCAGCCCGGCGTCCTGTTTCCGGATCCGGAGCGGTTCGGGGTGTTGTGGATCAATCGTTCGGCGCTGGCGGCCGCTCTCGACATGCGGGGGGCCTTCAATGATGTGTCCTTCCGGCTCGCGCCGAAGGCGGATGTGCGCACCGTGATCGACCAGGTGGACCTGCTGCTGGCCCCGTACGGCGGCCAGGGCGCCTACGCGCGCGCCGATCAGGGTTCCCATCGAATGATCACCGAAGAGTTCAACCAGCTTCGCGGCATGGCCGCCGTTCTGCCCAGCATATTCCTCGCTATCGCCGCCTTTCTGCTGAACATCGTCATCGCCCGCGTGGTCAGTCTGCAGCGTGAGCAGATCGGCGTGCTCAAGGCGTTCGGATACCGCGACCGGGCCATCGGTTGGCATTATGTCAAACTCGTCCTGTCGATCACCTGCGTCGGTACAGTGATCGGCATGGCTTTGGGCGTCTGGGCCGGCCGGGCGCTGGGGACGGTGTACCTGGAGTTTTTCCGCTTCCCTTACCTTGAATACGCCCTGAATCCACCGGTGGTGGTCACCGCCGTGCTGCTCACTTCCGGAGCGGCGCTGATCGGTGTCATGCGAGCGGTGCGCCAGGCGATCCTGCTGCCGCCGGCGGAAGCGATGCGGCCGGCGCCGCCGTCGTTGTACCGGCAGACTCTGGTGGAGAGGCTCGGGCTGCGCCGGTTCCTGGCCCAACCCTCCCGCATGATCCTGCGCAACATCGAGCGTCGACCGTTCCGGGCGCTGTTTGCCGTGACCGGCGTCGCCTGCGCCTGTGCAATCCTGGTGATGGGGCTCTTTTTCGTCGATTCCATCGATCACGTCGTCCACTTCCAGTACGGCATTGCCCAGCGTGAGGATCTGATGGTATCCTTTTTCGAACCGGCACCCACTGCGGCGCTGTACGAACTGGCGAATCTGCCGGGCGTGCAGTACGCCGAACCTTTCCGGTCCGTCCCGGTTCGTCTCAGGCGTGGTCACCGTTCGTACCAGACCGGTATCGAGGGCATTCCGGCGAACGCCTACCTGCGCCGCGTCATCGACACGGAACTGGAACCGGTGCCGATTCCGGCCGAAGGCATCGTGCTGACGGAGCGGCTCGCCACAATGCTGGATGCGCGGCTGGGAGACGAGGTCGTCGTCGAAGTGCTCGAGGGACGGCGCCGGACCACGCGGGTGCCGGTGAGTGGCCTCACGCAACAGTACCTGGGCCTGGCGGTATACATGGAGATAGAGGCGCTCGGGCGCCTGGTGAATGACGGACAGGCCTTGTCCGGCGTCTATCTGCTCGTGGACGAGCGCTACGAGGATACGCTGATGCAGGCGTTGCGCCGCCGTCCCCGGATCGCCGGAATCCTGTCCCAGGAACGGGCGATCCGGGCCTACTTCGACCATGCGGCAAACTTCCTGCTGGTGTATACCTTGGTGTTGAGCCTGTTTGCCGGAATCATCGCCTTCGGCGTGGTGTACAACAACGTCCGAGTGTCGCTGTCCGAACGCGAGCGCGAACTGGCCAGTCTTCGAGTGCTGGGGTTCACCCGCGGCGAGATTGCCTATATCCTGCTGGGAGAATCGGTGCTGCTCACCCTGTTGTCGATACCGCTTGGGATTGTCATCGGCAGCCTGGGTAGCGATGCCTACATGAAGGCTCTGGAAACCGACATGTACACCATTCCCGTCGTGCTCACCCGCGGAACCTATGCCACGGCGGCGTCGGTTGTTCTGGTGGCGACCCTGATTTCGGCACTCATCGTCCGGAGCCGGCTCAACCGCCTGGACCTGATCGCAGTGTTGAAAACTCGTGAATAGGAAGCTCCGGCGATGAAAAAACGCATCGGACAAGCCATTGCCGCCCTGCTCGTCCTCACCGTTCTGGTGTACGGCTTCTGGCCCCAACCCACCGCGGTGCAGACGGCTCGGGTCGAACGGAGGACGCTCCAGGTCATCGTCGAAGAAGAGGGCGAAACCCGGGTCGATGCACGGTACACGGTCAGCGCTCCGGTGGCGGCTTACCTGCGCCGTATCGACCTGAAGGTCGGTGACCGGGTAGAGTGTGGCCAGGCCGTGGCACAACTGGAGGCGCCGCGCCCGGTAATGTTGGATTCCCGGTCACGGGCGGAAACGGAGGCGCGGGTCGTGGCCGCTCAAGCTTCGCTGGAACGCGTGGAGACCGCCGCGACGCTGGCGTTGGAAGAGCAGGCGCGGATGCGTCGCCTGCACGAATCGGCAGCGGTGACGATGCAGGCCCTGGATCGGGCCAACGCGGCGGCGAAGCAGGCGGTCGCGGCACGTCAGGCTGCGGCCGCCGAGCTGGCGGCGGTGGGCGCGATGCTGGACGAGAATGAGGATCTCGACGCAGAACGTCCGGTGCAGGAAGTGCTGCGAGCACCGATTTCCGGGCAGGTTCTGGCCGTGCATCAACAGAGTGCCGGGGCCGTGTCTCCGGGAACGCCACTGCTCGAACTGGGTGATCTGGACCGGCTCGAGGTGGTCGTCGACGTGCTCTCGCGGGATGCGGTACGGATCCATCCCGGTACCCGGGTCATCCTCGATCGGTGGGGGGGGGACGTACGGCTTGACGCGGTGGTGCACCGGATCGCTCCGGCTGGATATACCGCGGTTTCCGCTCTGGGCATCGAGGAGCGGCGGGTATCCGTCGAGGCACGGATCACCTCCCCGCGCGACCATTGGGAGTCTCTCGGTGCCGGATACCAGGTGCTCGCACGGTTCGTCATCTGGGAACAGGAGGACATTTTGCAGGCTCCGACGGCGGCTTTGTTTCGAACCGATGACGGCTGGGCCGCTTTCATCGAACGCGATGGACGCGCGGTGCTCACACCGGTGGACATCGGCCGGCAAGCGGGACTGCGGACGCAGATCCTCTCCGGGTTGGAGGAGGGGGATGCCGTCCTGATTCATCCCCCCCAGGAAGTCACCGACGGTAGCCGCATCGACCCGGGCCGGAAATGAAGCATTTCACTCGCTGCGGCCGATCCGTTGGGGGCTCATCTCAGCCGTTGAAACCCCTGCTCCGGGCCGGTATCGCCGTATGGAGGGATATGATGTTGCAGACTTATCGGTATATTAGCTTACCATGCGCACGCAGGTAGTGCAGTCGGCTGAGCCCAGGTTGGGTGGAGGCGGGAATGCGGATCTCTGCGTTGAACGCGGTCGGTCCGTACACGGACCTCGAAGTGTTCGATCGACGGCAGGCGCCCGGGTATGGCAGGCACCTGCATAGTTACCTGAACCGTTCTCACAGGATAGCCAAGTGACGCAAGACAATACCCAGCGGTTACGCATCCTCGTCGTCGACGACGAGCCGGAAGCCCGCCTGTTGCTGGTTAGTGCTCTGGCTGCCGACGGACACGATCTGTACGAAGCCGCTGATGGCTATACAGCCCTCACCATGGCCGATGAATCCAGAGCCCAGGTGGTTCTCCTGGACCAGATGATGCCAGGCCTGAGCGGGATGGATTGTCTGGCACCGTTGCTGAAAGCCGGCCCGGAGCGCCTGGTTCTGTTCGTCACCGGGCGCGACAAGGCCCGCGAAGCCGTAGCTGCCCTGCAGGCCGGAGCCGTCGATTATCTGGTCAAACCGATCGACCTCGATGTCCTCCGACACGCAATACGACGGGCCGGGCAGCATCTGGCCATGGCCGAAGAGAACCGGATGTTGCGCACTGAACTGGAACAGGCAAGGCCCAGTGCGGAGTTTCCCACACGGGATCAGCGGATGAAGGAGCTGTTGCAAAAGGCGGTCCAGGCGGCTCCGACGGAGGCAACGGTGCTGATAACCGGTGAAAGCGGCACCGGTAAGGAGGTGCTGGCCCGCTTTATACAGAAACGCAGCCATCGGGCCGACCGCCCCTTCGTCATCGTCAACTGCTCCGCCTTGTCGGAACAACTGCTGGAGAGCGAACTGTTCGGCCATGTCAAGGGTGCTTTCACCGGCGCCTATCAGGATCATCAGGGTTATGTAGAAGCGGCCGCGGGGGGTACTCTGTTCCTCGACGAGATTGGCGACATCGCTCCGTCGCTGCAGGTCAAATTACTGCGAGTACTGGAAGATCGGCAGTTCTCCAGGGTGGGTGACACGGCGCTGCGCAAGGCGGAATTCCGACTCCTGACCGCAACCAACCGCGACCTTGACCAGCTTCTACGCGCCGGTAAGCTGCGGGAGGATTTCTATTACCGCATCAACGTCTTTCGCCTGCACCTGCCACCCTTGCGCGACCGTCCGGCCGACATCCTGTTCCTCTTTACCCGGTTTATCCGCGAACTCACCCTGCGGATGGGACGTCGCACACTGGATGACAAGCCCGTCGTGATACCTCCGGAGGTGCGCGACGCTCTTAGCAGGCACACCTGGCCTGGCAACGTACGCGAGCTGCGCAATCTGGCTGAACGCATGGTCATTCTCAACGACGACGGCGATATGGATCCTGCCCATCTGCCCGAGGGTCTGCAGGCCCTGATCGGTATACATCGGCAAAATGGATCAGCCACGACCAGCCAGTTGCGCGAAGCGCGTCGCCAGTTCGAGATCCGCTTTCTGTTGGAGCAACTGGAGCTGAACGAGGGTAATATGGCGGCCACGGCACGCCAGATCGGCATGCATCCCGTGGCCTTGCGCCAGAAGCTTGCCAAGCTGGGAATCGATGCGCGGTTGCTGCGTTAGCGTTCTGTCCGGTACCTAAGCATGAGCACCGAGAGCGTCGAGGCGCCGGCAGGGAACGAAGCGTTTATCGCGCGTTCGGCCGGTGCAGCTGAATTCCCGGTGACACGGTGCAGTCGGCCGTGTCGAACCGTCAACCAGACGTATGCCCGGGGCTGAGCCGGTAGCGCTGCTCAGGTTGCCGCGAAGGCGAGCATCTCCGCCGGACGGTTGGTGCACAGTTTGTCGATGCCGAAGTCACGGTAGCGCTCCAGCAGGCCGGTGTCATCCACGGTCCAGGTGTTGACTTTGATGCCTTCGGCGTGGGCTGTGGCCACCAGTTCGGGGCTGAGCGTGGGATGGTGCACATGGATCCACGGCAGACCATGCTCGCGGGCCGCCGTCAACAGCTCCGGGCCGGGTCCGATCAGAGCCAGCCCGATCTCCGGAGCGATGGCACGCACCTGCAGCAGCGCCTCCAGGTCGAACGAGGAAACCAGGTATTCGCGCTCCTTGCCACAGCCTCGCAACATCCGCACCAGCGAACCGGACACATCCGCGTCTGGCGGTGAAGCCTTGATCTCCACGTTCAACCGCGTCGCTGTCGGAACCACCAGTTGAAGCACTTCGGCCAACGTCGGCACCGGTTCGCCGCGAAAAGCGGGCCCGAACCACGAGCCGGCGTCCAGCTGGCGCAACTGTTCCACGCTCAGTTGGCGCAGGGCGCCGGAGCCGTCGGTCGTGCGGTCCACCGTCTTGTCGTGTATCACCACCAGCGTGCCGTCCAGGGCAGGGTGAACGTCCAGCTCGATCCAGGGAGCCGGCAGCTCGATGGCCAGGCGAAACGCCGCCAGGGTGTTCTCCGGAGCGTGACTGCTGTTACCGCGATGAGCTTCGATCAGGGGCAGCGTGGGTGTGGCAGTCATGGATCCTCCAGGGGCATGGGATTCGAGTGACGGATACCGGCTGAGTGGTGGCCCGGGGTTCAGAACGCACCTATGCGCGCGGGCAGCTGTGGCCCACGCCCTGCCAATCTAGGCGACACCTTCCACTCCCGGCAAGTGTTACCATTCCACCGACCGGAGCGGTAATCCTCTGCCATGCGGGTCACCGATCGGCAAAACGTGCGGGATGTGCTCCGGCATCGCAATGTCTTATCTTCGGACCATTCGTCAAACAGCGGACCCAGACCGAAAGGACGGCAGACCATGCCCGCAAAGACTGGATCAAGACAGCCCAACATCCTGCTCATCGGAATCGACTCCCTGCTGGCCACCCACATGAGCTGTTACGGATATCCCCGGCAGACCACACCCCACATCGACCGTTTCGCCGAGGGGGGCACCCTCTTCGAAAACACGTTTTCTCCCAATGTTCCCACCACGCCCGGGTACCTGTGCATGCTGACCGGAAGGGATATCTTTTCGACGCAATGCGTCGCTCTGAGGCATCGTGGCGGAATTCCCGAGGACGTGGTCACGCTGCCGCAGATCCTCACCAAGGCCGGGTACAACACCACCTGCATCGGTGGCGGCCAGGGCAACGTGGCGTGGAGTGGTTTTGACAAATACCTGGATTACCACGCCTGGGGCGGAAGAGACGAGGGTGCGCTGCACAAGGCGGACGCGCTGAACGCGGTGGCTGTGCCGGAGATAGACCGGCTGGCCGGGGCCGGAAAACCCTTCTTCCTGTTCCTGCGGCATATGGATCCACACAGCCCGTACCTGCCGCCGGCGCCGTTCGACCGGATGTTCTACCACGGCGACGAGTTCGACCCCGGAAACGAATCCATGAAGCCGGTTTTCGATTTCGCTCCGTTTGCGGACTACTTCCGCAGCTGGATGCCGCCGGGACTGACGGACAAGGAATACGTCATCGCCCAGTATGACGGGGCCATCGCCTACATGGATGCCTGCATCCAGCGACTGTTCCAGCAGCTCGAGTCCCTGGGGATCCTGGACAACACGATCGTGGTGATCAACAGCGACCATGGCGAGACCCTATATGACCATGAATGCTGGTTCGATCATCACGGCATCTACGAAGTGACGCTGCGGGTGCCGCTGATCATACGCTATCCCAAAAAGGTTCCCGCCGGCCTGCGCGTGAAAGGATATAACCAGCACATGGACCTTGTGCCCACATTGCTGGAGCTGGCCGGTATCCGGTCAGGGCTTCAGTTCGACGGTCATTCGCTAATGCCCATGGTGTGCGGCAAGCGCGCCAGCCACGCGTCCTCGTTCTACATCACCGAGTGCACGTGGATGCGCAAACACGGCTGGCGTACGCCGGAGTGGAAGCTGATCCACGCGCTTGAACCTGACTTCCACTTCAAGCCGGAGATCGAGCTGTACAATCTGGTGGAGGATCCTGAAGAAACGCGGAACCTGGCCAGCCAGCATCCCGATATCGTTGACGCGCTGGAGAAACAGATGCAGGATCACATCGCCCGGCGCACCCGGGAGACAGGGATGGAAAACCCGATGTACCACCAGGAGGACTGGTCCGGGGTGCACGAGGGGCCGTTTGCCTCCAGCCAGGAGGCCTACGACACACTGCACATCGGGGACGCATCCCAGGCTCGCAAGCTGCAGGACAAGACGGGAGACAAATAGGTGGCTTGACCTTCTGCCCGGGTTTCGGCCTCTGTTGTATGGAGCCGCCCGCGGATGACTCCTGCAGGCACAGACCCTGGCGGAGTACCGGCCTCTGCGTACGGAGCCTGCTCTCAGACCCCGTTGCCGGCCTTGTTGCCTGTTCGTTTGCACCGTCTGTCCTACCGACCGTTGTGTAGTCGTCGCGCGGACACCGCAGCAGTTCCCGTACCGCGGCGCGGTCGCCCCACCGCGCCGCACCGCGGGCAAGCCATCGCCTCAACGGACCAGCGGCCGGATCCAGATGCGCGCCGTCTCCATATCCTCCAGCTTCTTCATAGGATCCCGCTCGAGGTCGCAGAGGCAGGACGCCGGGAAGACCATTCTTCCCATACCAAGGCTCCCCAACCAAACCAGGTCGGCCTTCGCAGACCGATGCGCTGCGTGTGCTGAACTGTCCGGCAACGTCGCACCCCTGCTCCTTCCTCTGCTACACCATCACCCGCGATATCGGTATACTTGCTCCAGGAAAATCGGTCCACGAGCCCATGGGATCTGCTGTTCCCATATGCCATTGTACACCATGAAAGCACTACTAGGCCGGAGACCGCAATGGCGTTGGTGATACCACGCTTCATGTCACCCCGTACCAAGTACCGTCGAGACGGCGCAAGCCACTGAAGGTGCGGCGGGAGGACCTGCCGACCACCACACTGCGAGTGAAAATCCCTTACCAGGCAAAGGAGGCTAGCATGAGAATCAGACTTCATTGTGACATGATTGCCCGGCTTTGGGTGCTTCTGGCACTGCTGGTGGCCGCCATGCCGCGGGGCGCCGAAGCGCTCGACGCATCGCCGGCGGATGCCGACATCGTTCGCGCCATCGAGAACCGTCTGATGGTGGACGACGGGGTATCGGAACACCAGATCGACGTAGCGGTGCAGGATGGCATCGTGAACTTGACGGGGAGGGTGGACCATTTGCTGAGCGCGGATCGCGCCGAGGAGCTGGCGCGGTTCATCAGGGGTGTTCGGGCGGTGATCAACCGTATCGAAGTGATTCCGCCACACCGCCCGGATAACCAGATCCAGGTAGACATCAGTCGCAAGCTAGTCGTCGATCCCGCTATCGACGCCAGACGGATTCACGTCGACGTGGAAGACGGCGTTGCAACCTTGACCGGCAGCATCGAATCATGGGCGGGAAAGGAGTTGTGCGATCAGGTCGCCAGAGATGTGGCGGGTGTGCGCGCCGTGCACAACGAGGTGGACGTCGTGTGGCCGGAGGAACGCAGCGACGCGGACATCGAGGCAGATATCGTGCGCCGGTTGGAAAACGATGTGCGCGTCGGAGAATTCTTAGTGGACGTCACCGTGGAGGATGGACACGTGCGGCTTAGCGGCGCCGTAGGTAGCCTGGCAGAGAAGCGTCAGGCCCACTTCAACGCGTGGGTGAATGGGGTCGAGGATGTCGACCTCAGTGACCTGGAGATCAGGTGGTGGGCGGGCGATGACATGGCGCGTCAGACCCCTCTGCCGATGCTGTCGGACGACGAGATCGCTGCGGCCGTCAGGGATGCCTTCCAGTTCGATCCCCGCGTGCTGCCGTTTGACATCGATGTAACGGTCGAAGACGGTATCGTCACGTTGAGCGGTACCGTGGACAACCTGCAGGCCAGAATGGCCGCGGCCGCCGATGCCAGAAACACGCTGGGTGTCTGGCGCGTGCGCAACCATCTGAAGGTACGTCCGCCGGAATTGTTGTCGGATGAGGATGTCGCGCGGGCCGTACGCGATGTGCTGCAGCAGGATCCCATCGTCGATCGACTGGAACTCGCACCCTCCGTGCGGGCTGGTGTAGTCCGGCTGGAGGGCCGGGTGGGCTCGAAGTTCGAGAAAGAGCGAGCCGAGGAGGCGGCTGCTCGAGTTGTGGGCGTGGTAGGGGTCGAGAACAGAATCGAGGTTTACGATAAGTGGGAAGATAAGTCCGACCTGGCCATCAAGCGGGACACCGAATCCGATTTGTTCTGGGATGTGCGCGTCGATGCGGAAGATATCCGCGTTTCCGTAGCCGATGGTGTCGTGACCCTGACCGGGACGGTAGATGACTGGACTCAGTGGCAAGCCGCGGTTGCGGCGGCGTACGATGCTGGCGCGCGCGATGTCCGGAACCACCTGAAGGTACGCTCCGGGCCCGGGTATTACCGGCCTTGAGGGTGCGTGTCGGTATTTTCGAAGCGCCATTTACGGCATTTGCCCTATGGTCTGGGCGCCAGCTGGACACAGGTTCCCTTTTGCGCCCGTGCGGCGGGCGGCAGTTTGTACTCAACCCTTAAACGAGGAGGCCAACCATGACACTTCTCCCACCGACTCGGTCCCGGTCTCTACCGGGATTCCGGCGCGAAATGGACCGGCTGATCGACGATATGCTCGGTTGGCGGCGCGACGACGAGGCGGGTATTCCGGGTACGTGGGATCCGGATGTGGATGTCAGTGAAACCGACGACGAGATCGAGGTGTGCGCCGAGTTGCCTGGCATGTCCCGTGACGATATCGACATCAGCATCTCCGACAACGTCGTCACGATCAAGGGTGAAAAGCAGCAGGAACGCCGGCCCGAAGGCCACCAGCACCACGTCGAGCGGCGATATGGCCGTTTCATACGCTCGTTCTCTTTGCCTTCCGGAGTGGATGCGGACAACGCGGAAGCCAAGTACGAGGATGGAGTGCTGCGGATGAAACTACCTAAGAAAGAGGAGAGCCGATCCCGCCAGATCGAGGTCAAGGGCAGCTGACGTCCGAGCCGGCGGAGGGCCTGCCGCTGGTGCCGCGGCTGGCGGACAGTCGGGCACCAGCGTGCCATGGAAACGACTGCAGAAAAGCCAAGGTGTCGATGTTCTGGGTCAATCTATTTTTTGCCTTTACTTTAGCGCTCATCATCAGCTTGCTGCTGACCGTCGGCCTGCGTTGGCGCCACCCCAGCCGTGGCCGGCACACTACGGCAGCCGTCTTCACCTTCGTCCTGCTTTTCCTGTCCATGCTGCTGATCAGCGTGTGGTTCCCGCCTGGCGGTCCTTTGATCTGGGGCGCGCCCTGGCTGGGCATGCTGCTGGCCGGGCTTTTTGTGGCCTTGATCTTCGCGGCTGCGGCGCCGCCGCCGCGTGAATCCGCCTCTCATGCGGTGGATAAACTCGAGGAAACAGCGGCCATGGCACCGGTGTTCGGGGTCTTCTTCTGGATCCTCGTTTTTACGCTCATAGCGGGCTTGGTTGTGCGATATCTATGATATTACGGTCTTTTTTGCGACTGAGTCTGCGCCCAACACAACGCGGCGCTTCCTGCACCGCTGGAGTTGGACCGGCTGCGTTGCCCAGCGGTAGCAGCAAGGGGCGGCTGTGTCGGACGCAGATCCAAAATGCAGTTGCCTATGACAGAAAGGAGACACAACGTGCTGCGAAGCGTGAAGGAACTGAGAGGCTATACGATACAGGCGCGTGACGGTGAGATAGGCAAGGTACATGCCTTTCTATTCGACGACCGGGCATGGATCGTCCGCTATCTGGTCGTCAACACGGGGAACTGGCTGGCTCAGCGGCTGGTCTTGATCGCGCCCGCAGCCCTGCGGGAGCCCGACTGGACCGAGCAGATCTTCCCCGTAGATCTGGACAGCGAGCAGGTGAAGGAGAGTCCCGATATCGATGTTGACAAACCGGTATCGCGGCAGCAGGAGATCGATCTGCACCGTCACTACCACTGGAGCATGTACTGGGCCGGGGAGCCGGGTATCGGCGCCTTGGGCGTACCGCCCGCGCCACCGGTGACCGGCACGGACTCCCCCAGCAACGATACCGGCGAGACGGAAGAGGGCGACCCGAACCTGCGCAGTACACGGGAGATCATCGGCTATCAAATAGCGGCCCGTGACGGTGACATAGGTCGCGTGGACGACTTCATCCTGGAAGACGATGGATGGTTCCTGCGTTACACCGTGGCAGATACGCGGACCGGGCTTGTGGGCAAACAGTTTCTGCTGGCGGTGTCCTGGATCGAACGGATCGATTGGCACGAGGGGCGAGCCTACGTCGATCTCATGCGCAACCAGATCGAGAACAGCCCCATATACGATCCTGCGGAACCCGTAAACCGGCAGTACGAGGAGCGGCTGTACGACTACTACGGCAGGCCGTGCTATTGGGAGTGAGTGAGAAGTCGCAGGCATTGGAGATCACGGCAGCGCCGCGGCTCCAGAGCCATTATTAAGTTGGCACAGGGAGAGACCATCGGATATGTTCGGTAAGCGTATAGAACTCTTCAAGCTGTTCGGTTTCAGCGTACGGATCGATCTAAGTTGGCTGGTCATCGCCGTGCTGATCACCTGGTCGCTGGCCAGCGGCTGGTTCCCGCAGTACGGCACTGACCTGTCCCCGGAGACCTACTGGTGGATGGCGGTGGCAGGTACACTGGGGCTGTTCGCTTCCATCATCTTTCACGAGATGTCGCACTCGCTGATCGCCCGGCGGTTCGGCCTGCCCATGAAGGGCATAACCCTGTTCATCTTTGGAGGCGTGGCGGAGATGGACGAGGAACCCCCCAGCGCCAAGGCGGAGTTCTGGATGGCGGTAGCGGGCCCTGCCGCCAGCGCCGTCCTGGTTGGTTTGTTTGCCTTGCTGACCATGCGGGCCAGTGCTGCCGGTTGGCCTCAATCGATGCATCACGTGCTGCACTACCTGGCCACAATCAATGCCGTGCTGATCGTCTTCAACTCGATCCCGGCCTTTCCGTTGGATGGCGGGCGCGTGCTTCGTGCCGGTCTGTGGCACTGGAAACGCGACTTGAGCTGGGCCACCCGCATCAGCTCGCAGATCGGGTCGATGTTCGGGATCATGCTGATCGTACTCGGGGTTTTTAACTTCCTGTCGGGTAACTTCGTGGGCGGCATGTGGTGGGCCCTGATCGGCCTGTTCCTGCGCAGCGCGGCCACCATGTCGTACCAGCGTCTGGTGGTACGACAGGCGCTGGAAGGCGAACCAGTACGGCGCTTCATGACTTCAGATCCGGTCACCGTGCCGCCGGATATTTCCGTGCAGGAGCTGGTTGACGACTATGTCTACCACCACCACTACAAGATGCTGCCTGTCGTGGAAAACGACCGCCTGCTCGGTTGTGTGTCCACGCGTCAGATACGGGAGGTGCCGCGGGAGACATGGAGCGACACCTCCGTCCGAGAGCTGGCGGCAGGCTGCTCTCAGGAAAACACCGTGCGCCCGGATGCGGATGCGATGCATGCACTGGCGCAGATGAGCCGTTCCGGGGTTTCGCGACTGATGGTCGTGGATGACGGGCGTCTGGTGGGCGTCCTGGCGCTCAAGGACCTGCTCGGCTTTCTCAGTCTCAAGGTCGAACTGGAGGGCGATGGCGACGGGCAGGGGCTGCAAGCGCTACAGGCTGCACAGGTGCAGGCTCTGGCAGGGGAGAAGTCACCTGAATAGAGGGCAGCGGTGTGACTCTGGCGATCCGACCATCGATTGGGCGTGCAGGGAGACGGAGCGTGGTGCTTCCAAGCGCCCGATCGCGGCCCTGCGCCTGCTGATGAACCCCTGGGTCTGCGGCCGCAAACCTCCTTACAGCAGATTCTGCTGTATCATCAGCTGTTTGACTTGTTTGCGTTGATCCGACGTAAGCGGGTAGAACGGCGGGCGTGAATAGCCGCCGTGGTGTCCGGACAATCCGAGGAAAGTACGCCAGATCTCCAGATCATTGGCCTTGCTCGCCAGTCCCGTTGGGGCAAAAAACAGATGGGTAAACGGGATCATGGTCTTCCAAATTTCCTGTCCGCGCTTGAGATCACTATGGACACACAGCGCTTCATAGAGGGCGATCGCTTGCGCTGGCATGGCGTTCAGGAAACCACTGATCCAGCCATGTGCACCTGCCGCCAGTCCTTCCAGCGCTGTCTGGAAACCACCGTGAAAGACGCGGAAGCTGGCGGGGCACAGATACAGCAAGTCATGGATGCCGGCGTTGGATGCATAGGTGTGTTTGATACTCTGAAAGACCCCTTCATCCACAAGTTCGGCGATATCCCAAGGTGTCAACTCTACAGTACCGGCATAGGCTGGATTGTTGTAAAACATCATGGGAAGCGACGTGCTGCGCCGAACCGCACGAAAATGATCGACAATAGCCGGTTTTGGCGGCTTCTGGTAGATCGGCGGCAGTATGACGATACCATCCACCCCCGTTTCCTCCGCATATTCCGTCAGCTCTATAGTGTGGCGATCACTGTACACACTGGTACAGGCATAGACCGGTACGCGATCTGACGTTACGGCGTGTACTGCTGCGATGACGCGACGGCGCTCTTCCAGAGTCAGGGCGATAAATTCTCCCGACGTTCCTGTGACGACCAGACCGTGAACACCCTGGTCGATCAGCCAGTTGGCGTGCTGCTGGGTGGCCTCTATATCCAGATCGCCTTTGTCGGTAAACATGGTCAGCATGGCCGGGTATATGCCGCTGATTGATGGTGAAGGGATGGTCATGTACATGGACTCCTGAAGGTCGAGGAACAGGCGTTTGAGATTTAACTAGCGTTTTTCACACTCCGCGCCCCAGTCGCCGGCCCCGCTCCACGAAATAGCGCATGGTCTGGTAATCGACCTCCGGGGGTTCGGAGTGGTCGGAGTGGAGAATATAGCCGCCACCGCGGGAGACCACGGGCAGTATCTTCGCGTCCATTTCGGCATCGATGGCGTCGCGATCATTGCTGATCAGGGTACGGACATCCACACCACCGTAGAAGGCGATGTGGTCGCCGAAACGGTCGAAGAGCCGCGGCAGGTCCATGCCGGCCTTCACCTCTATGGCTTGCAGGCAGTCCATACCTGCCTGAATAAGCCCGGGGACGAGGGGCTCCACGTACCCGCAGGAGTGAACGATGACCGGACAGTGCTGGGCGTGGGCAAAGCTGAACAGACGCTGGTGGCCGGGTTGGATGATCTCCCGGTACATGGCCGGCGACATGAATGGACGCTCTTTGAACCCCATGTCCTCGTAGAAAAAGAACCCGTCGGGCTTCCCTTCCTCGGCGAACAGCACCTCCAGATGCTTGATGGTCAGATCCGTGTAGGTCTGGACCATGTCCTTGACCCAGTCCGGATCCGTGGCCATGCCCATCAGCATGTTTTCATGGCCGCAGACGGGATGCATCTGCTCGAACGGTGCCACACCCGCCCAGCAGAAGAACCGCTGCCCGGCCGCGGCCAGGCGCCTTGCCTCGCGATAGCCTGCAAAAGGAATTCGGCGCCGGTCCAACCCCTGTAGCCTGGGTCTGGCGAATTCCTCCCAGGTCCGACGGCCGGTAACCGTGAAGCCCACGTGTTCCGGTGTGCTGTCGTGCAGCTTGTGACGCCGTAGGCGCGCCCCGTTGCCATCCAACTGCAGAATAGTTTCCTCGGTTTCCTCCAGCGTCACGGGCTGAAAGTCCAGATCGACCACCGAGTTCAACCATCCGCCGGATCGCAGGTCC
>SLHA01000118.1 GCA_007136405.1 Candidatus Latescibacterota bacterium | reverse complement strand
TCGATTGGATCACCGTTCGCACGCCGTCAGCACATCCGAATCTGCACGACGCATCAAAGCTTGACGCGGGCGAGTCAGGAGTTTTGTGGTTGGCGTTGGAATGTCCCGGCTGCGTCGCTGTGCTGGACGAAACAGCCGCGCGGCAGGTTGCACGGCGGCTCGGCATTTCCTTTACCGGCACCTTGGGTTTGCTGGTGGATGCGAAACGCAAAGGGCTGATCGCCGCCGTTGCCCCGGTTTTGAATCAACTAGCTGCCCGGGACTTCCACATGGCACCCCACCTTCGCACGAACATCCTCACCGCTGCCGGAGAATTCCCATGACCCATCCCATCATCAGCCTGTCGGAGCGGTATCATATACCATGAGGCACGAAGAATTGCGGAAAGAGATTAGAAATGCCTGACGCGATCGCGAACGTTTGTTGCACTGGAACGCTCGGTGTCGTCGCCCGGGCGAAGCAGGAGGGCTGGATTGCCGCTCTGCGGCCCGTGATGGACCAGTTGGTGCAATCCGGGTTTTTCCTGGATGAGACCACGCGGGCGAAGGCACTCAAACTCGCCGGAGAAACGCCGTGACCCATCCGATCATCTCCCGACCACTGCAAAGCCGGTTCCTCGATATTCCGCAAACGCCGCTGGCTTATTGGTTGCGAGAACGGTTCTTTGAATTGCTTGGCGGAAGGACGCTGGGAGATGTGGCGGACGTTGCGCGTGGCCTGGATACGTCCAATTTGCTTCGTTACGCTCGCTGTAATTGGGAGTGTTCGGCACTCGGTGAACGATGGGTCAGTTTTTTTCGCGGCGGCAAATATCAGAAGTGGGCCGGGGTAGATTGGTCCGCGGTGGACTGGCAATTCGAAGGCGTGCGCATAAAAGGGTCGACTGGCGCTGCCATTCGAAACGAACGTCTTTACTTTCGAGTTGGCTATGTTTACACGTTTACCGCTCGCGGTTCGATCGGACTTCGCTGGAACCACGACGGGGGTATCTTCGCGGGTGGGTTCTCTTCTGCTTGCATTCCGCGGTATCCTGACTGCCATGTCGCTGCACTCCTGAACTGTCGAGCAGCGAGTTATCTTGTACGGTCACTCAGCGCGAAGATCCAATTGACCGAGAGCTATGTATCTCGGGTTCCTTTCGCTGTAGGACCGTCTACGCTTTTTCAGGAATTGGAGCTGATCTGCATCGCGCTGAAACGGCGCTTCGTTTCGTTTGATCCAATCGAACGGACATTTGATCCATCATCTTTTCTGACCTTAGATGGGCAATCCATTCCCCGTCCGGCCGAGTCAGTTCTCCATGCTGTCGAGGGCTTCTTAGAGCACTTAGTATTTGTCGCATACAGGTTGGATACTGAGGACACAGCCAGTGTACTCGAAGAAACCGGTACGCCGGCGGGCTGGTTTTCCCTAATCGTCGGTTATGACGCATTGCCACCTTTGCCTTCAAGATCTCCGCCGCTGCCTTCGGAACTGAGCGAGTTTCTCCGCCAGCATCAGAGAGTGGGTGTCAAAGAGTCGGAATTGGGGAATCTTCAGGTCCGGTTACGACGCTTATTCGAGGCCGGGCCCGGGGCATCGCAGGACGATCGCGAGCCGAATGAAGAAGGTGAAGACGACGATACCTTGTCCATCGGCGCTTGTATTCCGATCCCCACAGAAACTTTCCTCGAGGAACTATCCCAACGGCTTCAGATCCACCCCATCTCAATCTACTGGCTCTTGAAGGAAGGCATCGAGCAACATGGCTGGCGGTGTTTTCCAGAGGAGCAGCGATTGGCGCGGGACCGGGTGACGGTGATGGTCTTGCGTTTGTTGGGTCATCGCTGGTCGAAGCAGATCGAGGCGGGCGAACCGGTGCCCGAGTGGGCCGATGCGGACGGCATCATCCCCCTGACCGAAGGCGGAAGCGAACGGACGCTGTTCGAACGAGTCGTAGAACGGAATTCATTCCGTTCGTGGGATGTGACGGAAAACCGCGAGAACGGAGGGAACGGAGATGCTGGTGCGGGGAACGGAATGAATTCCGTTCTACTGCGGGAGTTCGCCGAACTGATGGGCAAACCGCTGGACCAGTGGTTGGCCACCGAGTTCTTCAAGCATCATGTGAACCAGTTCAAGAAGCGGCCCATCGCCTGGCAAGTCCAAAGCGGCCGATTCACGTCCAGAAGCAAACCGGCCTTCGCCTGCTTCGTCTATTACCACAAGCTGGACGCGGACCTGCTCGAAAAGATCCGGACTCAGTACGCTGGTCCGCTCCGACAACGGTTCGATACCGAATTGCGAGGAATCGAGTCGGTTGCGCCGGCCGCTCGCAGCGATCGGCAGACCGCTCGATGTTCGCAATTGGCCGACTTGATCAAGGAACTACAAGAGTTCGACGCGCGTCTGCAAACCGTACAGGCGTCGGCTTTTTGCGACTCGCAGTTACGCCAGTACGCCATCCAGGACGCGCTGTTGTGCATGAAAGCCTACTGGCTGCGCCGACTGAGCGACACGATTCAGGCGGGGCCGCTGCCCATGTGGAAGACCGAAGCCTCCCGGGCTGAAATCTATGCTGAATTGCCCGATTGGATCGACTTGGCCATGCATGATATGGATTACTTCTGCAGTCAGGTGGGTCCGAACCGATGGGAATCGGTGGATGATCCGACGTCGCGTACTCTGGCCGCCATGATCTGCAGCGACTGCGACCGGATGGTGACCGCCAGTCTGCGGCTCGCCAACCGCCGCTG
>SLHA01000053.1 GCA_007136405.1 Candidatus Latescibacterota bacterium | reverse complement strand
GGATCATGCCCCTTCCGCCCGCTGCGACGCTGGCTGGTGCCGGACTGCCGAACCGCGCCCGCCCGCTGCGCGTTCTCCGCGCCGCGCCTGCAGCCAGTCGGCTCCGATCAGCACGGCCAGCACCAGAAAGCAGCCTGGGACCAGATAGAACGCCTGATCGAGTCCGCTGCGGTTGCCCACATAGCCCATCAGCCAGCTCATGAAACCGCATCCCGGCACGCCGGCGCACGACAGCAGCACGAACAGCATGGTGGTGTCGGTTCCGGGCAGGCGGTCGGCTGAGTAAGCCTGCACGCTCGGCCAGAACGGGGCCGTGGCCAACCCGGCAACAAACAGCAGGCCCAGGAAGATCCACAGGTGGTTCAGCACAGGGAATACCAGCGTCACTGCCGTACCGGCCAGAGCCGAGCCCACCACCAGCGCCGGCAACTGATGTTGCCGGATCAGGTATCCCCATCCGGTGCGTCCTACCATCATGCCGGCGGCAAAGCAGGCGGTACCGGCGCCACCTGTCCAGGCTGAGCCGCCGAAGTAGAGCTGAATGTAGCTGGCCGACCAGTACGTGAGGCCCATCTCGCCGCCTCCAGCCACGAACATGGCGGCGAAGAACAACCAGAAGCGCGGCCGGCGCAGGATGACCACTGCGTGTCCCAGGACAGTGCGCCAGGGTAGCGGCTCGGGATGTTCCGGGAAGCGCCTGCCGTCCCGATACGGCATCAGCAGCACCGCGGCCGGAACCACGGACAGCACGGCTATGGCGCCGAGGATCCATCGCCAGGATACACCCGACGCCAGCAGGGCGCCGGCAGCCAGCACGGTCGAGAGCACGCCGATGGGCCAGAAGGCGTGGGCGAAGTTGATGTAGCGGCCGGGCTCGTCAGGGTGCAGGTCCTGCACGAAGGGCGTGGCCAGTCCCTCGATGATACCCTCGCCGATGCCGGCCACGGACAGGGCTACGAAGAGCAACCCGTATGCCGGCGCCAGCGCGCACAGCCCGATGCCGCCACCCATCAGCAGCACGGCGTGGGCGAAGGTCCTGCGCTTGCCCCAGCGTCCGGCCAGAAACCCGCAGGCCAGCATGGACACCACCATCAGCGCGTTACGGCCCAGGTTGAGGGCGCCGCCGGCCGCCATACCACCAGCCGCCAGGTCGAAGTCCAGCTCTCCGGCCAGGGACACCAGGGCCACGGGAATGACCACCGTTGCCGAGGCGTAGGTGAAAAAAGTGAGGAACGCCGCGTGGTCGAAGCGCGTGAAGGTCAGCCCTCGCCTGCCGGTCACTGTAGTTCACTCCCGGATAGCCGAACCTGTGTCGGCGACTAAATGATCGGTGACAAGCTTGTTAACGGGATCATGCGAACCAGACGCGGATCTGCGGGAACGCTGGCCGCGTCCCCATCCGCATCTTTGGATGATCCGTGTGGCCCGCGGTTGAACAGGAACAAGAGTTGTTCTGGAACAAGAACCTCAGGATAGGTTGGGGCGGACGCCAACGCGGACGAACCGGCCGGTCGCAGCGGCTTCGACCGCTCGATCGATCTGTTCCAGGGGGAAGACCGCGCCGACCAGTTCCGCGTACGGATAGCGGGCGGCATGGTGTTCGAGAAAGTCGATGGCCGCTCCCAGATGCTTGGGATGGTAATTGTGAATGCCTTTCAATGTCAGGCATTTGCGGGTCAGCTGATTGCCGTCCAGGGCCATGTCGCTGCCTGGGGTGACCAGGCCCGCCACCAGATACCGGCCGCCGATCCGCAGAGCTCGCACGGCATCGGCCGCCGCCTGCGGCGCGCCGCAGACCTCGAAAGCCACATCCACGCCATAGCCGCCTGTGAGTTCCAGCATGCGCCCGACCGAGTCTTCGGCGGCGTCCCCGGCCAGATTCCAGCAGCGGTCGGCGCCGAAACGGCGGGCGAGTTCCAGCCGCGGCGAGCTGATGTCGGTCACGTGGATAGCGGCCGCACCGGCCTCGCGGCACAAGGCGACCAGATTCAACCCGAGAAGACCGGCTCCCTGGATCAACACGTTTTCACCCGGCTGGACGCCGATGGCTTCGACGGCATGGATGACGGTCGACAGGGCGCAATTGGCCGGTGTGACGATGTCGTCGGCAAGCGCTGCGGGGATGCGGTAAATAGCCGTTCCCGGGAATAGATAGACATGCTGGGCATAGCCGCCGGTCAAGTGCGGCGCCTGGGTACAGGTGGTGTGCCCATACTTGCGCAGCGCACAGCATTTTTGCGGCAGTTCCAGGCGGCAGAAATAACAGTCGCCGCAGGAGGCCATGATGGACCAGGAGACGCGGTCTCCCACGCGCAAGGGCCGGCCGAACCCATCGCGCGTCAGCCCGGGACCGAGTCTGGCGATTTCGCCCACGATTTCGTGTCCCAGGATCAGCGGTGCGGGTTCCTGGCGGCGTCCGAAGATGGTGTGCAGATCGGAACCGCATATCGTAGCCATGCGGACCCGGCACAACGCCGCTCCCGGCTCGACCGCGGCAGGAACGGGGAACGACTGGATCTCCAGGGAGCGGCCGGGCTCTACAAAAACGGCGGCGCGGGATTCCGTCACGGTTCCGTCTCCTGTATGAAAGGAAGTCGCCACAGTTCCTCCAGCGAGTCGATGATGGGGCAGTCCACAGCGACAGAGGGCCAGTTGCGGCGTGTCTGGCGGTGCTGCAACCAGACCGCCTGCAAACCCGCGTCCCGGGCGCCACACAAATCGATGCGCGGGTCATCGCCGACGAACAAAGCCCGGCGAGGTCTGCAGTCAAGGCGCTCCAGGCAGAGCTGGAACGGGTGCGGATCCGGTTTTTCCGGCACTCCGGCTTCACCGGCGACCACGACCGCGTCGAGCAGCTGGATCAACGCGGGGAAATCGCCCAGCCGATGCGTTCCCGGGGCGGCCTGCCCCTGCGTATTGGTGACCAGCCCCAGGCGAAAAGACAACTTCAACCTCTTCAACACGTCACGGGCTTCCGGAAACTCGCGCGTCCGGATCCGAACGGTCTCCCAGTATTCGGTTTCCCACAGCTGGACCGCGGCGTCATCGACAGGACCACCGAAATGCCCCAGCACCGCCCGGCACAATGCCCGCCGGGAAAAATCCGATCGCTGCTGGAACGCGGTGCGCTGCCGCCGGTACGACGCCAGGAACGTCTCCGGACTCACGGACGGCAGTTCAGCCAGCAAGCGAGCCTGCAGCTGCTTCTCGGCCGTGCGAAAACCCTGGGCCGAGTCGACCAGGGTTTGACCGAAATCGAAAACGACAGCCCGGACCATGATACCCACTCGCAAGTTCAGCGATCAGTCACGACCCCACTTGGCGAAGTAATCGGCGAAGAGTTCCTCGTCCGAAGGCACGTACTCCGAGGCCGGTATGGCTAACCAGGTGAAATTCAGGAAGTGCCGCCAGTTGATATTGTCGCTGGTCATATTGCCGGCCCAGGTGCCGCCGCCCAGGCTGTCGGTGAACGGCAGCCCGCAATTCCAGCCGCCGCTGTTGGCATGGGCGTGCGGCATGTTGCACACTACGCGGCCGACATTGGCCCGCAGAGCCAGTTGTTGGCGCCGCTCGTCGCGCTCTGAATGCAGCGATACGGAATGACCCTCGCCGGAGAATTGCAGAATCGCTTCCAGCCGATCCAGCATTTCGTCGAAATCGGTCCATTTCCACACGGTCAGGGTGGGGCTGATCTTCTCGCCCGAGAAACGGTCTTCAGGACCAGGCTTGATCCCCTCAACCATCAGGAAACGGGTCGTCGCGGGCACGTTCAGCCCGGCACGTTCGGCGATGAACAGTGCCGGCTTGGCTACGAGTTCTCGATTCAGCGTCTTGCCGTTCGGCCAGTAGTAGGCTCGTAGGGTTTCCCGTTCCTGATCATTGCACAGGTAACCGCCTTCGGCCTTCAGGCTGTCGAGCATTTCCGGGTATATGCTCTCATGAATGGCGACGGCATTCTCCGAGGAGCAGGAAGCCGAATTATTGGCCAGCTTGGAGAGCATGATCTTGTGGGCGGTGGCGGCCGGATCGACCGTCTCGTCGATGATCGACACCACGTTCCCCGCACCGACCGTGTGAGCCGGTTTGCCCGCAGCGTAGACCACCTTGACCAGCGCATCCCCCCCGGTCGCCATGGCGAAATCGCAATGCGCCATCAGCTCCGCGGTCTTCTCATGACTTGTGGCCCG
This sequence comes from Candidatus Latescibacterota bacterium, assembly GCA_007136405.1. Lineage (GTDB taxonomy): Bacteria > Latescibacterota > UBA2968 > UBA8231 > UBA8231 > SLHA01. The sequence continues at coordinate 26,930 of SLHA01000053.1, read as the reverse complement.
GATGCACTGCAGCAGATCGGCTGGCGCCCCGATTTTCTCCAGCGCCCGCCGGCCGTATTCCACCGTACGGAAGGAACTGCCCTGGGTCCGCGGATGCGGCGAGACGATCATCGCATTGCGCGTTTTCAAGGTGCTCAACCCCAGACAACAGATGGTCGACTCGGGATTGGTACAGGGCACGACATTGGCGATGACTCCGATCGGTTTGGCGTATATGCGGATGCCTCGAGCCGGATCTTCTTCGACCAGGTCGCACGTCCTGGCGCCGCGCTGATCCCACAGCGTACCCAGCGTCTTGGCGCGGATCTTCGCACACTTGTCCTCGAACACGCCGATCCCCGACTCGTCGACCGCAAGCTGAGCCAGCTCCCGGCGCACGGGCTCTTTCTGCCACTCCCAGGCTACGGCCTGGACCATCTCGTCCACCTTGTCTTGAGGCCAGAATTTGACCGTATCAAAGGCGGCACGGGCTTTGTTGTACATTTCCAATACGTTGTCTTGTACGTTGTCTTGGCTCACGTCGAATCTCCTGAGATTTCGTCTATTCAGAGGGGTGCTAAAGGTCTCAAGGCGGAGCCGGACTCTGCGGCTGCCCCGCCTCGGCCCGGTTACAATTTACCCACCTTCTTGATGCCCGATTTCTTGCTCGGATCCTCGATCTCTTCGACCATACCAAAGCCGCTGCCCTGGAGCTTCTGCATTGCGTCGAAACGCTGCTTCCACTCCTCCGGGTTCCGGCATACCGCCGACTGGGAGGCGTCCGGACGATCCTTCAACGGCGGCACCGGACGTTCCGCCGGGCCGTCGTAATCATCCGGCGAGGACAATTCCTGCCCCATGCGTGTGGTGCCTTCCCGCTCGACTTCCTCGATGTAATGCGCTCCGGCGGCGTAAGCCCGCGTCACCGCCATGATCGCCCAGGTCGCCTCCGGCGAAAACCCCAGATCCAACATCGTGGCACCGATGCCGCCCAGCATGTCCAGGTCCACCGGCTCGGTACTCTGCTGCTGCGCCTGGGCCACGATCAGGCGCATGAACTCGATATGCCTGCCGGCGACACCCAGCTTGTCCGCTCTGGCCAGCACGCGCTGCGCCGCGGGATCTTTGCACATCAGGCTGGAGACACCCAGGGATTCGTCGTTCAGGTTTTCCCGGACCAGCGCTGCCGCCGCTGCTTCCAGACTCATCTCGCCGTCGTCAACCCGCTTGAGATACTCCTCCAGCCGGTTGCCGAATGCCGAATAAGCGCCGTAGGCATGGCCGAAGGCGAGAATGGACGCGCCGCAAGCCTGCGTCAGGAAGGTTTTCGAGCGCGCCACCAGACGCGACATGGCCGCGGGCATCGACAACCCGTCCTCCAGAGCCAGGATCATGAGGTAGTTCAGCATCTGCGTCTCTTCCACCAGCGGAATCCGGGCCTGGAAATCGACGAACAGGGTGTCGACAATACCATAGCCTTCCTCCATCAGTTCCGTGGTGTCGTAACCGCGGGCAACGATCCGGTGGACGTTCTTGTAGGCCACTTCGGAAACCCAACGGAATGGCTCCCGTTTTTCGTCGGGCGGGACCGTACCGTATTCGCGTTCGTAGTAGTCGTAGGGATTCTTCGGATCGCCCAGGTTACCGATACCCCGAGCCCGTTTCTTGGCGTTCAGATCACCCATTGTTTGTACTCCCCGCTTTCTTTCTGTTGCCTGGCGTATTCCTGGCGGTCCTCCTGCTTCGGCACGATGCGGTCCTCGGGACCGGCGTACTGGATCATGGACAGGTCGATCATCTGCACCATGGGCTCGTTGCGCGACGCACCCCAGGCCCGGCCTTTTTTCATGTTGAACAGCGCATGGGCCGCACAGCTGAAACCGCGCGTCACGCTGCCGATGCACCAGCCGGCGTTGGGTGCAAACCCGATCTCCAGGAGGGCCGTGTTGCCCGATCCGACCACGTTGACGCCGACGTAAGACCGACCCCCCGCCGCCCGGCGAGCGTGGAAGTGTTTTTCCAGAGCCCGCTGGAATTCCAGGTACACCCCCTCCAGCTCCAGCTCCTCCTGCTTCAGATGAATGGGTTCGGCACGCGGATCGCTGTCCACATGCTGCGGTTGACCCATCCCCATCACCGGCCGCTTGGCGTCCAGGTATTCATCGACCAGGATTTTGGCCATTTCATCCAGGGACTTCCCCTCGACGCGGGCCCGCTCGATGTACTTGTTCAACATGTACCCGTGAGCGGCTCCGGGCCCGTGAACGCCGCCGAAGGTCGTGATGGCAGCAGCGATCGCACACGGAAGATTCGGCCTGCCGGTGATGACGCCGATCGCGCCGACTGCCGAGGGTGACATGGAGTGTTCCATGAACACGCCCATCTCGTAGTCCAGCATCTTCTCCTCGTTCTGCGTTGGGATGCGGCCCTGAAACAACACGAACAGGGCATCGCAGAACGAATAGCCCTCCTCGGCCAGGTCACTCAGATTGTAACCGCGCAGAACCGTCTTCTGCTCGGTCTTGTAGGAGATGGCTGTCTTCCTCTTCAAAGCCGGTTCTCGATCCATAGGAATCGTCCTTTCCAGGTCTACGCCCCGCGGGGCATGTACCTTCAGTTCTGGTGGGCGGTACTCACGGTCCTGGACCCCTGGCTGAAGCCGCCGAATACGCACAGCACAGTCGCCGGCTGCGACTGTGTGTTGATCACACGGTGCGGTACATAGGCATCGAAATAGACACTGTCGCCCACCGCCAGCCGATGCGTTTGACCTTGATACTCGAAGTCCACCCGCCCACGCAGCACCAACAGGAACTCTTCTCCTTCGTGCGCCAGCGATTGCCGCGGGTTGACTCCCTTGTCGCTGCCGGGTACGGTGATCAACAAGGGCTCCATGGCCCTGGTGCGCCGCTCACTGGCCAGGGAATGGTAGACCAGATTCGATTCAGGCTGATCCCGCTCCACCCGCGTTCCCTGGTCCCGGCGAACCACGGTCAACTGCGGCTGTCCCTCCAGGCCGTCGACCAGTTGGGTCACGGTGACGTCCAGCGCTCCGGCGATGGACGCCAGAGCGGGCAGCGATGGCGTGGCGCGGAAGTTCTCGATTTTGCTCAGCGCACTACGCGTCAAGCCGGTGCGCAAGGCCACCTGTTCCAGCGTCAAGCCCCGCTCACGCCGAAAATCCTTGATCCGTCGGGCCAATCCAATGAGGTTCATGTTGATTATAATACAACAAAATAGAATTAAAATCAACCATATCGTCCCGACGGGTCTTCCATCAACCGCCTCACCGTGTCTTCACCCACGAGCCCGGACAGCCTTTCATGAAACCGGGAAACAGGGAATCCGACGACATTGTAATAACAGCCGTCAATCCGGTCGACGAAAATGCCCGCCCCGCCCTGGATGCCGTACGCACCCGCCTTGTCCAGCGGTTCGCCGGTGATTACATAGCGCCTGATCTCCCAGTCTGCCAGAGCGCGGAATGTGACATCGGTGACGACGCAGTCCTGCACCGCCCGGCCGTCCGGATGGAGGAGCGCGAATCCGGTGTACACCTGATGCGTCACGCCGGACAGGCCGCGAAGCATGGCCGCGGCTTCCTCCGGGCCGGAGGGTTTGCCGAGGATGCGGCCATTGTGGAAGACGACCGTGTCCGCTCCTACGATCAGGGCGCCGGTACAATCCGAGCGGACCGCCGCCGCTTTACGAACGGAAAGCTCGAGCACATAGGGTTCGGGGTCGTGGCTGCGGATGGTTTCATCCACGGAACGGACGCGCACCGAGAACCGGAAACCCATGCGCGACAGGATGTCTGCCCGCCTCGGCGACCGCGACGCCAGAATCATCTCAACAGGTGCCGTCATCTCCTCGTGTGTCGTCATCTCATGATGTGCCGTGATCTCATCCTGTGCCGTCATCGTGGCGCCGCCGATTCCGCATCGACACAAGGGGTGCCGTCATCGCTGCGCTGCCACGTGCGCATCGACGCAATGGGTATCGTCATCGTTGTCCTCTCCCTAAAAGATCATGTCGCCCCGGTACGGAGCAGACTGGCCAGATCGGCGCTTTGCTCGTGGACGTGGATCGAACGCGGGAAAAGCTGGCGCTGATCGGCGCGCACACCGCTAACGTGGCCTGCGGCCTTGCCGACCAGTCCCGCCAGGGCGCGCATCCCGCCCGCGCCCAGCAGGAGCGGGATGTACAGCTCCCGGGCCCACACCTCCGGGCTGGTCAGATCGGCGCCACCGAAGTCCGCCGCCACAGGGCCGATGCGGATACGCGAACACAGGAAAGCCCAGGCCGCGTACGTCAACAGTCCCATGTCGTCATCGGCTACGATGACCAGGTTGGCCGGCGACACGCCCAACTCGACCTGGGCCATGCGCACTGTGGTGACGATGTCGCCGGCCTGATGAACGTGCCGGGTGGGGTTGTACGTGGTCGCCAGATAGCTGTCTTCCTGGAGGTTCCGCCAGGCAGCCAGGTCCGTGGGTAGCTGTTGGCCGAACAGCAGCGGTACGATCACGCCGCAGCCGTCCTGCATCAGCTCGCGCACCTCGTCCGGCGGCTGGCTGCAGAAGCTCTGCCAGGCGCCTTCTTCCTTCCAGTCCCGCACGATCAGATAGGTGAATTCACCGCGCCGCGGCGGCACGAAGCTACAGCGGATACTGCTGTCCTCGGAGAAGCGGCCGTACACCATGCTGTGCAGCGTGTCGCGTTGCGACCGGTAGGCGTGCCGCGGTGTCTGCGAGCGGATGAGAACATCCTCCCTGGCCGGATACTGGAGCTGTAACGCGTCCGCTGCCGCGTCCGCAGCGGCCGGTTCCCGGTGCAGTCCCTGCCACATGTCGATCAACTGTTGCTGGGTGTTCAGCGCCTTGCGGTAGGGTGGCACAGCCAGGTCGAAAACGAGCAAGCTCTCCGTGGCGGGGACCGGACTGGACGATTCCTCGAGCTGTTTGTCCTCCAGGTCCGGGTTCTGCAGCCAGCGCACCATCCAGGCGTACACCGCCTGGCGCGAGGCGCGGTCGTAGTTATGCTGTTCGTCCTGATAGAAAGCGTCGATGGCCTCCTCGCGGCCATACCGGCGGTACAGCTGGCGCAGGCAGGGGTATTCCCGTTCGCGCAGGTGGTGCGTCCAGTCTCCGGTGCATCCCAGCAGCAGCAGGGGGCGGGGGGCGATGAGCCCGGCGTAGTGCAGGTTGCTGTACTGGAGGTGCAGGCTGGGAGCGTTTTCGCAGACGCAGCCGCCCTGAAAGTGACCCGACAGCATGACCGCCGGCGCCGCAACGGTAACCCGCTCGTCGGCGGCTGCCAGAAAATAGGTCTGGGTACCGCCTCCGGATTCGCCCGTGCAGCCCACGCGCCGGGCGTCGATATCGTCGCGCGACAGCAGATAATCCAGGGCCTTGATCGAATTGTTCAACTGCAATCCGAACATACTCAATCCGAGGGCATTGCATATCTGCTTCTCCGGCCCGGACAACAGCGAGCCGTGCTCGAGCTGGCCGGCGTCGTGGTCGAAGCCGATCATGGAGTAGGCGAACGCGGCACAGCCCAGCAGGGCGCAGTTCATGGCCCGATGCGGCACCGAGTACAGACTCAGAGGCACCGTGCGCGCATGCATGGCGTGCCCGTGCGGGTGCAGAACCAGCGGCAGGCGCTTGCGAGACTGGGCCGGACGGTACAGGTTGCCGATCACGTACAGGCCGGGCAGCGTCTCGATACACAGGTTCTCCACCACCAGTCCTTCGTGGGTGAACCGTTTCACCACGTGTCCCCGGGCCTCGAAGGCGGCGGTCCGGTCGTTGAGACCGGCGCACAGCAGCAGATGCCGGCGAAGGCGCAACCGCTCCTTCTTCCACTCTTTCAGATCGGGCCACTCGGGAAGCGGGAACACGCTCTGGTAATGGCGATGGGTGAACAGGCGGGCGTCGGCTGGAAGCGTTTGATCGGATGTGCTCATGGAATCGCGTCTCCGGAGAGCGAGGGAGAAACCAACGAGTGCGGCCGCGATGTCGCCCATGGGGCATGGGTGCAACGTCAAGCGGCTGTGCGAGCCAGGCAGGTCCGCATGTCGCCCATGGTGCAGGAGTGCAACTCAAGCACCATGGGCGACATGCGCAGGTAATACCTGATTGCGGTGTCAGATCGCCAGTAATAGTAATGTCCCATGGTGTCCGATGGCCAGGGGGAGGTCCGTTTCCTGGTTGACACAAGGGCGCTATTCCACTTTTTCCCTGCACGGGATCCGGTCTTCGTAACGGTTCGCTAGTCGCTTCTCCGGACACTCGACTCAGCAGACGCATGCGGACAGCTTCCGGATGCATCGCCGCAGGCATCCTTCCCACTTGGCCGCTGGTGGCCTGTATTGAGCCCCTGGATCCGCTAGCAGCGATGCTCGGATCATGGGGGAGCGCCATACGACATGTTGAATCAACCAGGAGGTACCGTTGCTGGAAAAGGCCATCCTGCCGTTGAATCTCAGTGAGTCGGAGTCTGATAACAAGTACCTGCTTGCATTCCTCTACGAACTGGGTTCCCGGCATCTGCATCTGGCATACGTGACCGATGCGAACGTGGGAGAGGCATCCTCGCGCCGCCGGCAACTGGACAGAATCGCCACGCGCGCGGCGGATCAAGGATTCCAGACCCAGGTGGACATTCGTTCGGGGCACGCCGCCACCGCCATCTGCGGCCTTGCTGATCAGACCGGGGCGGGGTTGATCGCCTTTCCCTGGAGAAAGCAGGACCTGATGCATCGGGCGTTGTTCGGCAGCGTGGCCGCTGATGTGGTCCGGCTGTCCGGGCACCCGGTACTAATAGCCCGGAAGGGATTGACGGATTCACCGATCCATCCCCTGCGCACCGTCCTCTATGCCACCGCCTTCGAGATGACGGATCGACAGGTGATGCCTTACCTGCGCCAACCCGAGCTACAGGCTGAGACGCTGTACCTGCTGCACGTGGCGCAGCGAGCGCCTGATCCGCACGCCGAAGAGCTGCGGCAGCAGCGCGTACAGCAGAAGCTCGATGTGCTGGCGCAGGAATGCGCCGACCAATACCAAAGCGTGGAACAGCTCGCCTTCATCGGCTCGGTGCGCCGGCAGATCATCCGGCAGGCCAGAAAGCATGACGCGGATCTGATCGTCATCGGCAAGTACGACAAAGGCGGGCCGCTGCGGAAGATGACCGGTTCGACCGCACAGCATCTGGTACACCGGTCTCCCTGTTCTCTGCTGATCATTCCCAAGGCGGTGTAGGCCGGCTATGTGGCTCAAGAATCGAGTATTCATCATATCCTTCCTGCTCGTCGTGTCCCTGATCGGCTTCGGCATCGTATGGCCGGAAGCCTTCAGCCACTACACAACGCTCATTCACGATGCGATCCTCTCCCATTTCAGCTGGGGGTATCAGATCGCTCCGTTCAGTTTCCTGGTCTTCAGTCTGGTGCTAGCCTTCAGCAAGTATGGCCATATCAAGCTTGGCAAGGATCACGAGAGACCACAATACGGTTACTTCGGCTGGTTCAGCATGCTGTTCGCCGCGGGCATGGGGATAGGACTGATCTTCTGGGGCGTTGCTGAACCCCTGAATCATTTCTCTCATCCCCCGCCCTTCATCCAGGAGCAGTCGGGCGAAGCCGCACAGTTTGCCATGCGGCACTGCTTCTTTCATTGGGGCCTGCATCCGTGGGCGGTGTACGTACTCATGAGTCTGTGCATCGCTTATTTCTGTTTCCGCCGCGGCATGCCGCCGCTGATATCCAGCTGCTTCTATCCGCTGCTGGGTGAAAAGATATACGGTGTCGTGGGCTATGGGATCGACATTCTCGCAGTGTTCGCGGTGGTGTTTGGTATTGCGACCTCACTCGGTCTCGGCACCATGCAGATCTCCAGTGGTCTGGCCGAAGTCGTCCCTATGGTGCCCGACACGACGATCACCTGGCTGATCATCATCGCCGTGGTGACTGTTCTGTTCATGATCTCCACGCTCGTCGGCCTGGATCGTGGCATCCAGGTACTGAGCAAGGCGAATCTGTTGCTGGCGGGCCTCCTGTTGCTGTTCATGGTAGCTGTCGGGCCGACGACCTACATCCTGAACGTGCTGACGTCGACGACTGGCGACTATCTTTCCTCGCTGCTGCGCATGAGCTTGACCACTCACCCCTTTGAGGGATACGAGTGGACGCAGAAATGGACGCTGTTTTACTGGGCCAGCTGGATTGCCTGGTCACCGTTCGTGGGCCTCTTTGTGGCCAGTATTTCGCGCGGCAGAACGATCCGTGAGTTTGTCCTGGGAGCACTCCTTATTCCCTCCACACTGACCTTTTTCTGGTTTGCCGCTTTCGGTGGCGCGGCGTTTCATCTCCAGCTCGAACAGGGCGTCGACATCGCTGCGGCCACCATCGGCGATATCTCCACGGCCTTGTTTTACCTGGTCGATCACTACCCGCTTGCCGGTATCCTGACGGTGGTGGCGATCGTCCTTCTGACCGTATTCTTCGTGACCTCCGCTGATTCCGCCACGCTGGTTCTGGCCATGCTTACCTCACGGGGCGAGCTACGGCCGTCCAACCTGAGAAAGGTGGTCTGGGGAGTGGTCCAGTCCTCGGCAGCGGCCATCCTGCTGCTGGCCGGCGGCCTGGAGGCCCTGCGCAAAATGGCCATATCATCGGCGTTGCCATTCACGCTGATCATGTTCCTGCTGTGCATCAACCTGTGGAAAGCCGTGAGATACGAATACGAACACGAGCGCCAGGAGACTACCACCGGGTGACTGCATCGTTATGGCATGCGTGGTGGTCCATGCTGTTGTTTTGCGGATAGCCCGCCAATGCGGTTTTTCCACGACTGGGGTTGACGAAGGCATACTTCTTGGCTATTTTACCAATTAACCAACATAGGACTCACAGGACCACCCCGGCCCACAGATATTGGCCCATACCCTGAGAGAACCATGGATATTCAGACCAGAGCTCGTTTTTCGGCCCGAGCCCGCGTCATCAAAGCGCTGTCGCATCCCAGCCGGCTGTTCATCGTCGACGAGCTTTCGCGGGGAGAGCGGTGCGTGTGCGAGCTGACCGAGCTGATCGGTGCCGACACGTCAACGGTTTCCAAGCATCTGTCGATCCTCAGAAACGCCGGCATCATCCGGGATGACAAACGCGGAACGCAGGTTTTCTACCAGTTGACCATGCCCTGCGTACTTCGCTTCCTGGACTGCGTGGAAACCATCATGCAGGAGAATGCCCAGGCACAGATGAGTCTGATGGGCTGATGAGCCAGCCTGCCAGGGGTGGGCGGTAGTGCACGGGTGGGGATGGCTGACAGCCGGCGGTTTGCGGTTCGATGTTGGTGTTTTGGCCCAATGTCCATTGAATGCGTATCACGTGCGTATCACGGACCAAAGGTACCACATGGACTGGAAAAGCGAATGGAAACCCCTGGCGCTGATCATCGGTGCCTTTCTGATCATCTTTTACCTGCCGGTAGGCGTCCCCCGCTTCGATCAAGCCGTGCTGGAGGCTTTTCATCTGGCCCAGTACTACGCCCGGGAGCACGTCCTGCTTTGCCTGGTACCTGCCTTCTTCATCGCCGGCGCGATCGCCGCATTTGTCAGCCAGGCGTCGGTGATGAAGTACCTGGGCGCCGGCGCCCGCAGGGTGCTCGCCTACGGGGTAGGCGCGGTATCGGGGACCATCCTGGCAGTCTGCTCCTGTACCGTGCTACCCTTGTTTGCCGGTATCTACCGGATGGGCGCCGGACTCGGTCCGGCAACCGCTTTTCTCTATTCGGGTCCGGCCATCAATGCCCTCGCCATCATCCTCACGGCGCGCATCCTGGGCCTGGAACTGGGCATCGCCCGGGCCGTTGGCGCGATCGTATTCAGCGTGGTCATCGGTTTGCTCATGCACCTGATCTACCGCAAGGAGGAACAGGAGAAAGCCCGGGCGCAGGCCGCCATGCCTGAACCCGAGGTGGCCCGGCCGCTCTGGCAGAATGGCCTCTTTTTCGCGGCCATGATCGTAGTCCTGGTTTTTGCCAACTGGGGTAAACCGCAGGAGAGTGTGGGCCTGTGGGCGAGCATTTACGCAGCCAGGTGGATCATCACCGCGATCGGTGCAGCCGGCCTGGCGCTGATTCTTTCTGCCTGGTTCGGGATACCGGGCCTGCAGTTGGGTCTGGTCGCCATACCCGTGGCGGCGCTGGCCTGGATTTTCCCGCATCACCCCGTCATCGCCTTCACTGCAGGCGCAGTCGGCTTGTCCGTCATCACCGCCCGCCGGGATGATGAAGCCGGAGAATGGTTCCAGCAATCGTGGGGATTCGCCAAGCAGATCCTGCCGCTGTTGCTGGGCGGTGTGCTGGTGGCCGGCCTGCTGCTGGGGCGCCCGGATCACGAAGGTCTGATCCCGTCGGCCTGGGTGGCTCGCGCGGTTGGCGGTAATTCCCTGAGCGCCAACCTGTTTGCCTCCGTGGCCGGAGCCTTGATGTACTTCGCCACGCTGACCGAGGTTCCCATTCTCCAGGGCCTGCTCGGTGCCGGTATGGGCAAAGGACCGGCGCTGGCTTTGCTGTTGGCCGGACCGGCCCTGTCGCTTCCCAACATGCTGGTCATTCGCAGCATCCTGGGAACGCAGAAGACCCTCGTCTTCGTCGCCCTGGTCGTCGTCATGTCCACCGTCAGCGGCGTCTTGTTCGGCGCCATTTTTTGAACTGATTAGCATGGAGGAATTCATCATGAAGATCCAGATTCTCGGCTCCGGTTGTCCCAAATGCAAGAAGCTTGGCGAGATTGCCGATCAGGCGGCCAGTGAACTCGGCCTGGATTACGAGCTGGTCAAGGTCACGGACATCAACCAGATTACCAGTTTCGGGGTGATGATGACCCCGGCCCTGGCGGTCGATGGCGAGGTCAAGCTGTCCGGCAAGGTGCCGTCCCTAAAAGAGGCGAAGGAACTGCTCCAGTAAGTAAGAGCACGGTGCCAGACACGTGCTGTGAAGAGGGGAGCATCAGCCAATAACAGCCTCTGTGCCTGAGCGATGTGGAGCCGGAGAAGGGGCAGTCTCCGGCCGCGATGCGCGCAATGACCAGGTCGTCGCTCGGGCACAGGAGTATCTGGCTGAAAAACGGGCTCGGGCTACAGTTGAATGCTGATCGTGTCCGGTCTTTTCTCCGGGGAGTTGGATCATGCCGTTTTGTATGTGTTCCACTATTCCTGCCCTGGTCTTCGCCTGCTCCGGCGCCGCCGATGTGGGCGAGATCGCAGATCGCAGCGCCCGTCAACTGGAGAAGCGCGGTACCGCCCGGATGGCCTGTCTGGCGGGGATCGGTGGCCAGGTTGCGGCCGTCGTTTCCTTGGCGCAAGCGGCCGGTAAGTTGCTGGTGATCGATGGCTGTGGGCACGACTGCGGCAGGCGCTGCCTGGAGAACGGCGGGTTCTCCGGATTCCTTCACCTGCGCCTGAACGACCTGGACCTGGAGACGGGGAATTCGCCGCCCACCGAAGAACGCGTGCGGGCGGTCACTGCCGCAGCACGCCGCCTGTTGTTGGAACCAGCCACCAACAGCTGAGGAGGCTCCGCCGCAGACCGCCGGGACCAGTACACGCGGCACCTATGGAAACTTGACGCACGTGCAACAGAACCGGCGGCCCAGGCAGGCTATCGTCTTACAACCGTCAACGCCCTCCTGTGGCACGGCAACTGAGGGTTGCGATGTTTCCTGGGAAGCCGGCATGAAATTACGGTTTACACCCCTGTTCTTGATCAGCTGGGCGCTCGGGGTAGCGGTGCCCTTCAATGCTGCGGCGCAGAATGGGCAGGTGCGCATCGTCTATTTCTCCGAGCCCCGATGCGGATATTGCGAGAGGCTCAAGACGCTGGAGATCCCCGAGTGGCAGATGCGCTACGGCGAGCAACTGCGCATCCTGGAAGTGGATATCTCGACCTCGCGGGGGTGGGACCTGTTCCAGTCGACAATCGAATTCCATGCGTTGCCGCGTGCAGGTGTGCCGATGATGATCCTGGACAACCATGTTCTACTCGGTTTAACCGAGATTCTGAACCGGCTGGACGGCATGATCGCACATTATCTTACCCTGGACGGCACCGAGTGGCCGCCTATTCCCGGATTGGAGGAGTTGCTGGCAGAACTCGACGAAGGAGTAGGTACGAATATCGACAGCAGCAACTGGGCGAATATCAAGGCCTCTTTCACCGAATAGTTGCCATGCTCCCTGACGTAACTAGTTTTCCAGGTATAATCCAAGGTCTCTCCTGGGTGCGGTCGCCGGGCTATTGCAGGTATGCGGCGATGCAACGGCACGTCCGGCAGGCCTTTGTCAGGACAAACCTCGAGGAAGAGTCGCCATGTACATAACCCGGCAGCACCGTGTTCCCACAGTGTCCCGGTTAGGCATCGTACTCGTTTTCGCTGCGATCGGGGTGTTGGCCTGCGCCGACAGCAATCCCGCAGCATCCCAGCCGGAGGATGGGGTGGTTGACGATTCACCGGACGGGATGGTGCCTCTGGAGTTGGCCGATTTCGATTCGGTGATCGCGGCCAGCACGCCCTATGCTCTGGTCAAGTTTTATCTATCGCTGTGCGCCGCCTGCGCCCATATCGCGCCGACAGCCGATAGTCTGGCCGCCGCCTATGAGGGGGCGCTCCATTTTTTCAAGGTGAACGTGGACGACGACGACGATCTCTGGAAACGCTATGATGTCGCCACCGTCCCGGCCTTTCTTCTTTTTCACCACGGCGAAGTCATCGCCCGCCAGAGTTTCACCACCATTCCCGACGATGCGTACGATATCCTCGCCGCGATGCTCGAGGCAGCGCTGGCAGGCGAATATGACGATCCTGACGACACGACTTCGCCGCCGGCCGCGGTGGTGGAGCTCGATGTCGACAATTTCTCCTCGCTGATCCTGGAAGCCGATGGGGTTGCGGCGGTCTATTTCTACCTGCCCGCGTGTCCGGCCTGCCTGGTGATGACCGATTCGGTGGAGTTTCTGGCCCAACGCTTCGCCGGCCGCGCCCTGGTCGGTCGGATTCACGCCTCTGAGAACCTGTCGATCAGCCAGCAGTTCGATATCAGGCAGGTGCCGGCCATCGTTTTTTTTCGTAACGGCAGCGAATATGCCCGCTACGCATCCGGGCCGATCGCTACTGTCGATGAACTTGCCATCCTGATCGATCAGGGTCTGGATGCGATGGAGCAGGGCAGCGATGGATTGCCTTGATCCTACCGGGTATAGGTGGTTCATCGGACGATATAACAGTGACGACCAGCGGGCGCGTCGTACGGTGTAGGAGTCAGCCAATGATCCGGTCGCGCATTCGGGGCCGCCTCCTCACCGCCTGTATGGTATTGGGGCTGGCATTCGCGGTGGATGCAGTCCACGCGGTGCGGGCTGATTTCGACCGCTGTGTGATCCTGGTGGACCGGGCGGACCGGGATATTCGACGCTACGAGCAAACCGTCGCGCAACTCAGCGCATCGCTGGACCCGTCCTCCCATCTACAGCGCACCGCCACCGGACAAGAGCTTGCCCGCCTGGTACGGCGCAGCGATTTCCTGCGCACCCGTGCCGCCAGGGCTCTCAGTCAGACGGACAGGATACGCGATGGCCTGCGGGAGGCTCGCGGGCCGATCTGCGCCTCCTGCCCCCTGGCTTTGAGCGTCAGTCTCTATTGTCGCGGCGCTGAGTCGCTTCTGAGTGAAGTCGACGAGGCCTTCAACCGGGTACGTGACTTCGAATCGACCCTGCGCACCCATCAGGCCAGAGATGCGTTGGAGGTTCTCAGGCAGCGGGTTCCGTCATCCGAAGAGTTGCCGCTACCCGATCGAGGCGAGGCGGGTTGGCGCTTTTCTTCCGGCGTCGATTACTATCACCTGGAGGATGTCGATACCCTCTCGATGACCACCGAACAGCGCGAGAGTTTTCGCAAACTCACCGAGGTGCCGCTTTCCGTCTGGACCAGTGCGCAGTGGCAGCTGACCCGTCCTGATGCAGTGTTCGAGGAGTTCGCTCCAGCCCTGCACATTTCCGAGCGCCGAACTCGGCTGTCGCTGCCGCTGCGGTCCAGGGAGGTCGGCGAGCAGTTGCGTTTCGTGGCGACCCCCAAAACGGAGAAATGGTACGACGAAGCTGCCGGTGACGCCGCTGCCGCGCGGTTTCGTCGCCACGATTCGGATATGGTGGGTATGGAGATTACCACGCACCTGGCCGCCCGGCCCAATCCGGCAAAGAAGCGGGTCTGGCAGATACCGTTCGACCTCGATTGGGAACACTACCGCCGGAACCGTCTGGGGTACGAGTCATTCGTCGAGTTTCGGATTACCCCTTCGCTGGTGCTGCACAACCAGGCTCGCACCCGGCGCGGCAGAATCTGGGCGGAAGCGCGTCGCGAGCAGTACTATGGCAGCGATGCAGATACCCTGGACGTGAACCGGTTCAGCGTTCGCCTGGAGGTCGAGCAACGCACCGCGGCGGGCGCGGTGCGCCTCGGCGCAGGCTGGATGACCGACCGTCATCTCGAGGTCCGCAATCCACAACAGGTCGATCGGTGGGAAGGATCGGTCCTGGCACAACGCCAGTGGTCGGCTCGCTGGGGATCGCAGTTGAGCACGCGCTACGTGTATGAACGGAACAGGCTCTCAACCATCGACACGTCGCCCGCTACCACCGGTGGCAGCGAGCTGTCACTGGTTCCGGCGGTGACATTTCGCCCCAGAGAGCATCTATCCATGTCGTTGGAACCCCGGTGGGAACGGCGCTGGTCTCAGTCCGGCGCGGCCGCCGGGCCGGCGGCCGCAGAGCAGCGGTTTTACCTGTGGGACGCTCGTTCGGTATGGGAGGTGTTGGCCCGTATCACCTACATGCTGCCGACCGTTGACGGCACACTCTATGCCGGGTTCCGCGGCAAAAGAATGGACGACGCTGCCGTGACCTCCACAGCCGACAGCCGTGCACTGCGTACTGGCGCCGAGTTGAGCCTGGCATTGTTCGGCCCCTTCACTCTCAACGCGTTTGGCGACTATCAATACCGTTCCTACGCTCCTTACGGACCCCAGGCCCGAGTCACCGAAAACATCTCTTTCTCGACCAATTTCGCCGCTTCGCTGCGGTAGGACAACGACGTCTCGTACCATTACGGAGAAGGGTATGAAGTGTCAGTTGCTGTTGCTACTTTATATCGCCGCGGCGCTGAACACTGCCAATCCATTCAGCGTCGAAGCGCAGACCGGACAGGCTCGCGTGGTCTATTTCTCTTCGCCCGGATGCGGTTATTGCCAGCAGCTCGAGGGTCGGGACCTCCCTGTTCTGCAACGCCGCTTCGGAGAGCAATTGCACATCTTCACCGTGGACACCTCCACTGCGCTGGGGCGTAGCTTGTTCGAGGCGACGGTAGAATTCTACGAGCTGCCACCCAGACGACGGTTCGTGCCGTTGATGATCGTGGCGGAGCATATCCTGGTCGGTTTGGACGAAGTACAAGCCCAACTGGAGCGTCTGGTCGGGCAATCTCTGGCGGCCAACGGCAACGACTGGCCCGCCATTCCCGGCCTGGAAGCCCATCTCGTCATGGCGGCCAGCCAAGCTCACCGAACACTGCAGCGGCCGCCACCCTTCCAACGCGATCTTCCCGGCAACTACGTCTCCGCCGCGTTACTATTGGTGATGGTGCCGCTGACAGTGTTCATCGCACGGCCCACCCGCTGGCAACGGCGACTGGCGGAAGGTATGTCGCCCTGGATCAAGATCGGGGTCGCGCTGGCCGGGTTGGGATGTGCCGGCTATCTGAGTTATACGGAGCTGAGCCATACCGAGCCCATGTGCGGCCCCATCGGCCAGTGCGATCTGGTGCAGCAAAGCGAGATGGCCGTGCTCTTCGGTTTCCTGCCAACGGCTCTTTTCGGAGTTTTCGGTTACCTGGCGATGGTGGCCGTCTACCTGTATGGGTACTGGAAAGAGGGTCTGCATGCCGTTTTCCTGCCTCTGACCGGCTTTCTGTTGTCGTCTTTCGGTTTCGCTTTTTCGTTGGTGCTGACCTACTGGCAGCCCTTCGTCATCGGGGCGACCTGCATGTGGTGTCTGGGCTCGGCAGTCTCGATGACGCTGAGCGCCCTGGTCAACGCGGTCCCGGGCTGGAAGGCGATCGGGCGCCTGCGCCGGACCGTAGCCTCGCCCGACCATCGCCTCGCCCGGCAAGCCTGACGTCGGTCGGTGTCAGGGAGTTCAGACCGGGAACCGGCCGGGAAGCGGCCGCATGGCTGGCCCGAACGGTTCCCGCACGGGGAACCGTGCTCCGAGACGATGGACTGTTTGAGCATCTATGGCAAACGGATTGTCCGGAGGCGCAGGCGCACTCAAACCATCGATGGACAGAGGAATATCGGTCAATTTCCTGTTGTAGGCTTCAATCATCAAGTACTCAAGATTCAGCACATCCTGGATATTGTAAGAGAGCAGAGTTTCCAGTGATTTTATATTCTTTCCTCTCGTGTAGTCATACCACAATAATACGGCAAAGAAACCGTCTACATCGGCCAGACTGCCCCTCCTCCCAATCCCAAGCTGTCGTTCGCAGGATTTGAGCCCACCGGAAAAACCAATGCTGCGGAGAATGTACCTCAAGTCCAGGTGGGCGTGAGGCATTCTGATGCGGAAATAGTTTTCGATGAAAGGGATGTCGAACGTCTTGCCGTTATAGGTGACAATCACGTCGTACTGCATGACGTCATCCACGAAGCAGGCCAAATTTTGGCCATTGACGTAATACTTGATCTCTTTTCCATCGTAGAGAGCGATGGTGGTTATGATGTCTCCTGGAGAGCCAAGGCCCGTCGTTTCGATATCCAAATAAGCTATAGAATGCCGAAATTCCTTGAACATGCGCCAATGGTCTTTGGATGACAAATTGTCGTAAAAATACCCGGCATCTCCACGAACGATCCTGTTCCGGGCCAGATGCAAGTGAGACGCGATGCGTTGTGATTGGGTTGCGGAGATGAAGGCCGGGGGTGCATCGATGAAGTCATCTATGGAACGAATTCCGCTGTTCCAGATCCTTCGTTCCGTTGTCATTCCGATGGACGGAACATGGATGAAACTATGACGTAGCATGGATGACTCCTCGGATTACGGGATGCCAGTCAGGGTAGTATGGACAACAAGGGCAGAAAGTGCCATCTGCCGCGACGAAGAAATGCTCTCCAGCCCGTTCAACTGGCCGACCCACAAGCGAACAGCGGCAGCGTCCTGGCGGCCGGCCCGCAAGGCGCTCATGCACGAAGGCCACTGTCGGCCTTGCTCTACTCTGCATGCAGCGGCTTGATGAACAGCACCTCGGCCGGCGTCACCCATTCCGAGCGCAGATCGACGCGGAACCAGCCCTCGCTGTTGCGGTGATGGAAGCGACACGGCGAGCGCCGGCCCAGCTCCGCCAGATCGTGCTGCGCCCATGTGCGGCCGCCGTCCAGCGAGACGATGATGCCGGTGTTCAGCGGTGACGCGGGGGCGCAGTGAGAGGCCAGGAAAACTCCGTCCTGGACGATCATGTTGCCGGATTCCACGCCTGGATTGAACAACAGGGTGTGGGACGCCGGGTCGGCGATGTCCTCCGGGGCGCAGCAGAATACGCCGCGGTCGTGGGGCTCAGGGCCGTTGGCATCGCTGATCCAGTAGCATCGGCCATCGACGAAGGTGATACCGCCGGATTTGTAGCGGGTGTTCAGGTGATCGGAGACGATGACCTGCCAGTCCCACGCGTCCCGGCCCCGGTCGTAGGTGCCGCGCAACCAGTGACACTCGAGCCCTTCCGGCCGGTCGCTGTCTCCGGTGCAGGCGTAGAACGCGTCTTCGACGGGATTGTATGCCACCGTGTGCACATGGCGCGCGCGGACAGGATTGTCCGGGTCGCCCAGGGGTGTGCCTTCGGGGCCGCCGCCGGGTGAACCGTCGTCGCCACGGTATGGACAGCGTCCGAAGGTGTAGGCGATCCTGACGGTGCGCCCGCCGTCGACCGAGTAATAGATGTTGACCGGCGCGGCCCCGCCGATGACGTTGCAGTAGTTGCCCCAGACCACCATTTCTTCGCCGTCGATGTCCCACGAGTTGACGCCGCTGAGCGAGTGAAAGTACCAACCGGGTCGCGCCGGATTCTGCGGTGTGTGCGGCCGGTACTCCGCACCGTCCCGGTCCTGCACCGTGATGGGGGCCCAGGTGGCCAGATCGTCCGTGCTCAAATACAAAGCGGCTTCCGTGGCGAACAGCACATTGCCATTGGCCATGATATGGCTGAAGGTGATGTGGCCGGCGTCGGCAAAAGCAGCCCGGTGTTGCCACGTGCGGCCGTTGTCCACGGACAACAGGATGTGTGCGTCCGTATACGCGAAGGCCTTGTTGTCCCGCTGCGAATCGACGTACAGTCCGGCAGGTGGGCGCCGATACCGGAAATGGGGCGTGGTTCCGCTGAGTTCGACTGATTCGACCATGCTGCACCTTTCGTGGATTGTCGCCGTGCGTCATCCCGTGATTCCGCCTGCGGACGCAGGGGCATCGTTTTGGGCAGTACGGATTGGGTTGCGGCACCAGGCAAGCGGTATATCCGCGCCTCCGGGCGCAAGACCGAGACCGCCGTTGCCGGTTGCCGCAGCTCCGCGGTCGCGTCCGGTGCAGGCCCCGGCCGGTCTGGATCCGGGTTACGGCCTGCGTGCAAGCAGGGTATCCGCGCCTCCTGGCGCAAGTCCTGAGTTACCCGCTGAGTTGCCCGCTGAGTTGCCCAATGATGCGGTCCGGTTCAGGCTCTGTCAGCCCAGGCCCGGCCGCGCGCCAGGTCGCGCTTCAGGCACAGGCTCTGCTCATCCACGGTGACCCGCACCTGCGCGGTGTCGCTGCCGGGAGTCAGGTCCTGTGGCTGCGAGGCGCTGATGCGCGGCACCTGTCCGCCGCGATACGGAACCAGCACGGTCAGGAACACAGCAGGCGCGGTCCCGGGATATTGGAACGAGCACGCCGGCCGGGGTTCGCGCTTGCCGTAGGCCCATGCGTGCCAGCCTTCCTCGCGCCTGAGCGTCATGGCCTGCGGTGCGATGGCCAGCAGCGCCACGTTGGCCTCGGCATTGTCGGTGTGCACGAGCTGCCGTTCGGCATCGAGGCGCAGTTCGCCCGGAGCGAACTGGTAGTGGAGTTCGAGCCGGCCGGGCACGGCACCGATGGCCTCATCCAGCAGCACGAAGTAGCGTCCCTGTACGAACCAGATGGTGCGCCGGTGTTCCAGGCCTTCGTACGCGTCGTTGGCCACGGTGACCGCAACCAGGCCGGATCCGCTGTCGCTGGACCAGAGCAGGTGCCGACCGGCGCAGGCCGAATCCCGGCCGTCCAGTGTCAGCGTCTGATGGACCCGCGTCCGGCGGTGCCAGGCCCGGCTTCGGGGGTCATGCCCGTACGTATAGAAACCCGAGTCCGGCATGAGCCAGCGTCCGAAGGCACACAGCTCGAAGGTGCCGTTGTCGGGCTGGTCATGAGAGGAAATGGCCGGCGGTGAGCAGTGCAGGTTGAGCTGGATGTCCTCCGGTCCCCAGCCGCTGCGCAAGGCGTACAGCCCGGCCTCCGGAAAGGCGCTGCTGGCCTGCCGGGGCAGCTGGCTGGCGTCGCCTTGCGCACGCGCCGCGAACCGGGAGTCGTTCAGCAGGTCAGCTGCCTGCATCAGAGGAGCGTAGAGCTGCCATTCCTCGCGGCGGAAGCCGGGGCGCTGCGGCCGGGACGCGTCTCCGAACATGGGCGCTCCCAGATCCGGGCCGGCGATGCCGTGGATATAGTCGTACATGCGGTGGACGCGGTCGCGGTAGTCGGCGGGTATGGCGTAGTCGACCTTGCGCATGCGTTCCGTGATCTCCACCGCGTCCCGCAGAACGCCCAGGTGGTAGCCGAAGGACCACTCCCGCTGGACGCCGTCCGAGGTCGTCTGCGCCAGGAGGCTCTGCGCGGCGCGCTGGAAGCCCAGCTCCAGCCAGCGGCGGCTGTCGGCGAATTCCGGGAAGGTGTAGGCCACGTTGATGAAACCGCGCTGCTCGAAGATCGCCTTGTTATGCACCTGGCCCATCGGCAGCCGCTCCGTCTTGACCTGGTGATCGTACAGACTGGCCAGAAAGCGGGCCAGGAAGGCGGGGGTGAACGATTCGGCGTGGACCAGCATCGGGAAAGCGCGGCACAAGTTGGTGGCTCGTATGCCGGTCTGGATGTCCAGCCAGGCGAATCCCTTCCAGTGCGAATACACCCGGTGGGTGCGCTCATGGCGTTCCAGCGGATGCGCGGCGATCCAGTCGCTGACCAGTTCCACGCAAGCCCGGGCGAAGCGCTCGTCCCGGGTGGCGCCATACGCCCGGGCCAGCGGTTCGGCCCAGTAGAAGCGGTACACGGAGGCCACCCATTCGATGTCATCCCGAGGATCCCACTCCCAGTCCATCGGATCCCCGTAGGTCGCTTCCTCGTAGGGCCCGAACTGGAAGGTCCGACGGACGATCTTTTCGGCCTGTTCCAGAACGGCGGACGGCAACGGCGGAGCCTCGTCCGGAAGCGGATGCAGGCTCCGGTAGTGCGCCAGCAACGCGGTCAGGGCGTCGTCAGCGGCTGCCATGTTTCCTGCCGCCGTGGCCTCGATCCCCGGACAGGAGCGGTCGAGAACGGTGGTGATGCGCTCGGGGGACAGGGATTGCAGTACGACTTCTTCCTGATTCTGTGCCATGAATCACCGCCTTGGTATGGTCGA
This sequence comes from Candidatus Latescibacterota bacterium, assembly GCA_007136405.1. Lineage (GTDB taxonomy): Bacteria > Latescibacterota > UBA2968 > UBA8231 > UBA8231 > SLHA01. The sequence continues at coordinate 6,164 of SLHA01000053.1, read as the reverse complement.
AGAAAACCACGATCGAATACTACTGCCGCCGGTCGGCGGCGCGCCATCCGGTGCGCTGCCGGCTCCTGCCGTCCAGCGCGAATGGTACGCCACGATGGACAGCGCCACCAGCAGCATGCCGATGACTGGCATCACGGTGGGTGATTCGTCCGGAAGCAGCATCCAGCTCAGGATGGCGCCGAACACCGGGATCAGGAATTTCCACAGGTTGAGGCCGGAGACGCGCACACCGGGTTGCTTGAGCAGGTAAAACCACAGCGTGAACGCCGCCGCGGAGACGGCGGCCAGCCATAACAGCGCCAGGTAGAATCCGGGTGGCAGCGCCAGTTGCGGCCGTCCCTCCGCCACCAGCGACACGGCGAACAGCACCAGTCCGCCCAGGAAGATCTGGCAGGAATTCAACAGCACCGGATCCAGACCATGCCGGTCCCGGGCCACCAGCACATTGCCGAAGGCGGACGAGATCGAGCTCAGGATCAACAGACCTATGCCCACCAGTTCCCGGAAGCCGGCCGGAGTCCACGGATTGCGGCTGAGCGTCAGCAGCACGATGCCCGTCAGCCCCACTCCGATACTCAGCGTCTTGCGCCCGGTCATGGCATCGTCCGCCATCAGGAAGTGCGCCGTGACGGCGGTGATGAGCGGCGACGCGCCGATGACGATGGCGCCCAGAGCGCCCGGAACCAGCGTCAGCCCGATAAAGAACAAGCCATACAGCAGCGCGGTCTGGAAGAAGCTGAGCAGTGCGATACTGCGGAGTTGGGCGCCAACCATGCTCCAGACACCGTTGCGACCGGCCCAGAACGGCACCAGCAGGAGGCCCGCCAGCATGAATCGAAGCCCGGCAAAGGCCAGCGGTGTCAGGTGTTGCAGGCCCATCTTGATGACGGCAAACGGAGTGGACCAGAGCAGGCAGGCCAGGGCGGCCAGCAGTGGAATGCGGTAGGTCGCGAGACGGTTCAAAGCGCAGCATCCGTATTCCCGCTCCGGGCTCTGGACGCGGCGTCGGCGCTGATGGCCGGGAGTGGGTTCGTGGGGTTCACCGGGCGCTATCTTCCGTCGAGTTACCGCAGTGCGGTGCGTAAGGGTCTGTCAGCATATAACCGTGTCATCAGCGGCCATGAAACTCCACTGTAGCGCATGGCGGCGCGCGGCTGCCACTCACGAGATGCGACACTTGATGATTGAAAGGCCCTGAGGCCTGTTACGCCATGATCATGGCCGGCCTCGGCACGGCCGTAGAGAACTTGGTGCCGCGTCATTCTCTGCGCAACTGGAGCATCGGCGGCGCGCCCTTGGCGGCACGCGGTCGATCCGGGTAAGGTCCGATACGACCGGCTGGCTCGGGTGCGGCATGACGCGGGCGCAGGTTTGTTGTACCCTTTCGATGTCGCTGCACGCCAACGCATGGGGACGCAACCGGACCATGGATGACGCGGTAGAAAACCTGGCGTCGGACCTGCTGGACCGGCGCACGACGACGCATCTGACCTGCCTGATCCTGGGAGGTCCGGACACCGGCAAGACGACGCTGATCACCGCGCTGGCGCAGACGCTGGCGCGTCAGACCAGGGTGGCCGTCATCGACGCGGACATCGGCCAGTCGCACATCGGTCCGCCGACCACGGTGGGCTGGGCCATGGCGGACCCGAATGTGGGCGACCTCACGCGCTTGCCGGTTCGCGGACTCGGTTTCGTGGGGGGGCTCTCACCGCCGGGACGGCTGCTGCCTCTCATGGTAACCCTGAACCAGGCGGCGCTGGAAGCCCGGGATGCGGCGCCGATCGTGCTGGTGGATACGGGCGGTTACATCCAGGGCCCGGCAGCCAGGGCCTTGTGGTGGAACACACAGCGTATGCTCAATCCCGGGGTGGTGCTGGCGGTGCAGAAGGAGACGGAGCTGGCGCCGGTTCTGTCCGGACTGGATCCGTCCTCCGCGGTTTATCGTCTGCAGGCGGCGGCGGCTTGCCGCACCCGATCGCGCCAGATGCGCCGTCAGTTTCGCCGCCAGCGACTGCTGGCGTATTTCCGGCATCGCCAGACCTGTGAGGTGGGAGTGGAGGATATCGCTATCCAGGTAGTTCGCCCGACGGAGCGTTCGCCGGTGCCTCCTGAGCCGGGAACGGCTCTGGGGCTCATCGATGGCGACGGGCGTGATCTGGGGATAGGCGTGGCTCTGCCTGGATCGGAGCGGCGAATTCGGTTTCTGGCGCCGCCGCTGCCGTCCGGCCATATCCACGGTGTGATCCTCAGCGATGCCCGCCTGGGCCAAGCCCTGGGGTTGAGCATACCGTCCCCCGAGCAGGAGCCTCACGCATGACACCAAGCGCTGAACCGCGGCTCGACATAGACGGATCGCAGGGAGAAGGCGGAGGCCAGATCGTGCGCACCGCGGTAACGCTTGCCTGTGTGACGGGTCGGCCGATACGCATCCGCCGGATACGCGCCGGTCGTGCCAGACCGGGACTGGCCGCGCAGCATCTGACCGCGGTACGGGCAGCGCAGACCCTCTGCTCGGCGCAGTGCAGCGGTCTGGAGAAGGGATCTCAGCAGGTGGAATTCCAGCCGGGGCCGATACAGGGTGGAGACTATACCTTCGATATCGGGACAGCCGGCGCGACTACGCTGGTGCTGCAGACGGTTCTTCCGCCGCTGCTCCTGGCGGACAAACCGTCGACCGTCACGGTGGCCGGGGGCACGCACAATCCGCTGGCCCCGCCCTTCGATTTTCTGGCGCGGTCTTTTGTGCCCAGGCTCGCGGATATGGGCTGGCACGCCCGTATCGAAATGCTGCGTCCGGGCTTCTATCCTGCCGGTGGCGGTTGTGTGCAAGCCGGCGTGAAGCCGGCGGAATGTGAGGCGCTGGGCACCCTGAATCTGGTCGAGCGCGGGCCTATCCGCCGGATCGATGCCGTGGTCCATACGGCTCAGCTACCGGATCGGATTGCGGCGGATCAGGAGAGGCTGCTGCGCGGGAGCGGCATTCCACTCGATCGGGTCAGTTCCGTCGAGGTACGGAACTCGGCCGGTCCGGGGAACTGCGTCCTGGCGGAGATCGAGGCGGGCAACCACATCACCGTGCTGGTGGCCTTCGGCCAACGCGGCAAGCCGTCCAAAGCGGTCATCGGCGAGCTGGCGTCGGTGGTGATTCCCTTCCTGGAATCCGGAGCCGCGGTGGACCGGTTCCTGGCGGACCAGTTGCTGCTGTATATGGCGCTGGCCGGAGGCGGCGTATTCACGACCGACCAGGTGACCAGCCATGCCCGGACCAACATGCAGGTCATCGGCCGGTTTCTGCCGGTCGAGTTTGACGTCGTGCCCCAAGATGGGCGATGGCTGATTCGCTGTCTGACGCGGGAGCAGGTCGCGCCTGTCCCGTAGGGTTCCCCGCCGAACGAGTGTTCAGCGCTCACCGGTACGCCGCAGATCGATGTCCACCGCTACGGAGGAACCGCTGCTTTCCAGACGGGCGGCGCGGTATACCGCCTGCCGGCTGGCATATTCCTCGTCGTCCAGGTGGACGCGCTGGAAATGATCCCCCCGGGCCAGAAGACGGGCGCCATGGAAGCGGACGGCCACCGACTGCGCACCGGCCTCTATGTCAGCCTCACTTGCGCCATCGTGGCACAGACAGGGAATTTCCATGGCCGTAGCCGTAATCCGGCCCTCTGTCTCGACGCGTATGTGCAGGCATCCCGGGGTCAGTCGATACCGCTGTCGCACGCTCTGCACTGGCTGGCCCTGCAGGTAATGGACGAGAGTCCATTCCACCGCCGTAGCGTCGATGCGATGCGTTTCGCAGCGCACACCCGCGATCTCATTGGAGAGCTGCGCCAGCGACTGCCAGTCACCGCTTGCCGTGCGCCACGCGGGGCCTATGGCCAGCGCCCTGCCGTGCCGGCCGCGGCTGACGATGTACGAGGCCTCCGGCGCCACACTGCAGGACATGCCGAGCGCCGGCGGCACGCCCAACCGGTGCATGCGGCCCACCCCCGTGGCATCGTGAGCCAGCTGGGCACGGGTGTCGATCTGCACCTGAGTGTCGCCGCAGGAGGCGAAGGTGCGGTGGAATTCGGGGTACAGGTGCAGCAGCGTGCCGCAGTTCCCCACAGGGGCGGGACTGAACCCGGTGTCGTCGTCGACCATGGATGCGGCGCGCGCGAACAGCGAGGCGCCGAGCAGGCTGTACACCGCATACTCGCCGTACCGCGTGTCGCGGCCGTGTTTGGTGACCGGAGCGAAGTTGTTCTTCAGGTTGCGCAGCGGCGTGGCGCCATAGTATTCCCGTGCCACCCGGGCGGCCTGGCGGCCCGCCAGCTGAAATGCGCCGGCCACCTCCGGCCGGTCCCATTGCCGCCAGCGCCGCGCTTCGCAGGCAGCGATGCAGGCGATCATGCCCTCGTTATGCACGAAGAGGTTGGACCGGCCTCCGAATGGCGCCCAGCCCAGCGGCGAGATGGTCAGGAGCATGGTGATGCCGCCGCGGCGCAGCAGTTCGTCCAGACGGGCGGCGCTGGGGCCGCGATAACCGTGATACAGCAGCTCCGACCAGTTCTGTCGAACGCTGAGGTCGTAGGCGGCCGGATCGTCCGGATCCCGGTACAGTCCGTGCGGCGTGGTCCAGGGCAGGTTCCACTCGGTCACGCGTTCGATCCACGCCTCTGTGTCAGCCAGTCCGGCGCGGTGTCGCAGCCATTCGCCCACCGACGCGTACGCTTCGTAGTTATTGGGCCGTGCTCCCCGCTGGTGCTTGCCCGCGGCGGTATAGGCGGTGTCCGGATCCAGGTCGCGCCAAGCCCGGTCCCAGACGGCGACGCGTTCGGGCGGGACCAGGGGTGCCAGGTGATTGCGCGCCAGCATGATCTCCTTGGCGGTCAGATCCAGCACGCCGGGTATGAACGGTGGAGCGTTGGCCGCAGTGGCGGTGGCGATGGCGGCGGTGAGCTGGTCGAGCGCCAGGCAGGCCGGGGCGATCAGGTCATGGCGCGCCCGCAGATGCGCGAGGATGGCCGCCGGACAGGCAAACCGTGCCGCCGTACCGCCGCGCCAGCGGTCACTCGTCTCGAACGGGTCGATGATTTGCCCGGCACCGTCCCACCACTCGTTCAGAGCCACGTCGACCACCCGTTCAGCCACGTCCAGGTACAGCGCCGCGTTGCCGCCCGGCGGATCTGCACCTGCTGATGTCTCGTCGGTTGGTGCTGCGCCAGCTAATTGTGCGCTCTCCGAGTTGGCGGATATCGAGGATGACCCGGACGATGCATTTTCAGGTGCGGTCTGAGACGTGGCTCGCGCCGGGCGGCCGGCTTCGGTCCCGCCGCGGAACAGTCCCGGCCACAGGTCTTCGAGCGGGAAGGGGGGCAGCGTCAGGCCAGCGTGCCGGCATCCGGCGGCATCATTCGCTCGCATACCGTTTGGCATCCTTTCCGTCAGGGACAACAGACACGCGCAGGCCGGGTCTGCGTCAGACTCGAGCGCTGTATCCTGCCAGCCAGGCACCGGTCAACTTCAGCACCTCCACCTTGTGTTCGAGGTTCTGGCGTCGTACCGGTATCATGTCCGCCATATCGAAGCCGCACCGGGACACGATCTCCTCCAGCTTCATCGCCGCGGCCGGAGCGCCACCGCCCCCGCCACCGGCTACACAGATACCGATGGCCAGCGTACCATCGATACCCTCCTTGCCCGCTTCGTGACGGCAGATTCGGCGCAACCGGTCCAGGAAGGCGCGCAGGCTTTCGCTGAGGTCGGAGAAGTACACGGGATTGGCCCATACCACGGCGTCCGCCTGGCGGATCTGCTGGCACAAGGCCTCGAAATCGTCGTCGATGATGCAACGTCCTTCGCTACGGCATATTCCCCAGCCATTCGCCTCGCATTGCCGGCATCGCTCGATGCCCAACTCCGGCAGGAACACCTTTTCCACCTTGACATCCTGGCCGCGCAGGCCGTCAGCGCAGGCTTCGGCAGCACGTGCTGTCTGGCCTTCGGGATTGCGGCTGCCGTGGATGATGAGAGCTTGCATGACAACACCTCCTGATGCTCAAAATAACCAGCTTGCCGCCACCACCATGTGAACCCCGAGATTCACGTTCCCGGCGGGCGGAAGCGCAAGGAGCGAAGATCGGGGGTGCTTGACGCATGGCCCAAAACTCTTCATCATC
>SLHA01000089.1 GCA_007136405.1 Candidatus Latescibacterota bacterium | reverse complement strand
GCGGATCCTGCCCGTTTCCCGGACCTGGTGGTGCGCGTGACCGGCTTCAGTGCCTATTTTGCCAGTCTGTCACCCGAGTTCCGCCAACTGGTGGTGGACCGCATCGTCGCGTCCAACTGATAGCCGACAGCTGATAGCTGACCGGCGCGTCCGCCCGCTAACTCATCGGCGCGTCCATCTGATACCTGTTCCACGCGTCTGGTACCTGTCCCACGCGTCTGCCCACGTGCAGCCAGACGCGGTTGGTCATCAGCCCGGGGCTCGTTCGGGAGCCCCGGGCTCCCATGCCCACCATGCACGCCGGGCACCCTGTATCAGGAAGCACATTCGCATCGCCGCGGCCGGCGGCAGCGGTCCGCTGCGCCACCGGGGATTCACCACGCAGACGAGGAGATGACATGGCCTATCACGTATACATATCCAACTCAGGCAGCGAATGGTTCTCGCACTTTCTCATGGACGAGCAGTCCGGCCGGTTGACGCCGCAACCCGATCTGACGCTGGAAGGAACGCCGGGAGCGGTGGCCACCAATGCCGCGGGAACGTTGTTGTTCGCTTCGCTGCGCTCGATGAAGTGTTTCGGCAGCTATGCGGTGGATCGCGCTTCCGGAGCCTTGACACCAATCAACACGGTGGCGCTGCAGGACGGCGCCCCCTATCTGATCACGGACAAAACAGACCGGTTTCTGCTGGCGGCCTATTACGGCTCCGGGCATGTGTCCGTGCACCGTATCGAACAGGATGGGTCGCTTTCCGCTGAGCCGCTTCAGTGGATACCCACGGAGAGCCACGCCCACAGCATTCAGACGGACCCCAGTAACCGCTTCGCCTTCGTGCCCCACACCAATCCGGCCAATGCGATCTACCAGTTCCGCTTTGATGCGACCACAGGCGCGCTGGCACCCAACGATCCGCCGAAGTTCCAGCCTGCTACCCCCGAGGGCCCCCGGCACTTCGTATTCCATCCCCGTGGCGATATGCTGTACTCGGTCAACGAGAACGGCAGCACGGTGACCGCGCACCATTTCGACACCTCGCGAGGTACGCTGGAGGCCTTCCAGGTGGTGAGCACGCTGCCCGATGGATTCGCCGGTGACAACACCACCGCGGAAATCCGCATAAGCCCGGATGGCCGCTTCCTCTACGCCTCCAACCGGGGCCATGATTCTCTGGCCGTGTTCGGCGTGGCCGGAGACGGCACTCTGGAACTGCTCGATCACACCCCCACTGAACCCACGCCGCGGTTCTTCGCTCTGGATCCGAGCGGGCAGTTCGCCTATGCCGTGGGCCAGAAATCCGCACGCCTGGCGGCGTATTCCCGTGACAACCAGCATGGCACGCTGACACCGCTGGAAACGCACGAGGTAGGCTCGGGGCCGCTGTGGATCACCTTTGTCCGGAAAAGCTGAGGACGCGCAGTTCGGAGCGAGGCTCTGCTCCGGTCAAACCGGAACACCGGGACACCCGGGCAGACGGTAGGATGGCGGATCGTCGAAGGGAAAGGCTTGCGGTGGTATATGAGCAAATACTCGACGGATACCCGGGCAGGTAAACAGCCGCTGGCCCAGCGACTGCTCGATATCGTGGAATGCACAGGCAACGTACTACCGCACCCGGTGACTCTGTTCGTGATCTTCGGCGGTCTGGTGCTGATCCTGTCCGCTGTGGCCTCCAGACTGGGAATCGCCGTGACTCTTACCCGGGTGGACGGCTCGCTGGATACGGTCGAGGCCACATCGCTGTTGAGCGCCGAGGGTATACGTTACCTGTTCTCCTCGGCGGTGACCAATTTCACCGGCTTCGCCCCGCTGGGCACCGTGCTGGTGGCCATGCTGGGGGTGGGCGCGGCGGAACAGACCGGTCTGATCAAGACAGGACTCAGGGGCCTCGTGCTGTCCACGCCGCCGCGGTTGATCACCTCCACGGTCGTATTCGCCGGGGTCATGTCCAATGTGGCCTCGGATGCCGGATATGTCGTGCTGGTGCCTTTGGGCGGTCTGGTGTTTCTGAGCGTTGGCAAGCACCCTATCGCCGGCATCGCCGCGGCTTTTGCCGGGGTATCCGGCGGCTTCAGCGCCAACCTGCTCATCTCCACGATCGACCCGCTGCTGGGCGGCATCACCACCGAAGCCGCCAGCTTCATCGATCCCGGATACGCGGTGGAACCTACGGCCAACTGGTACTTCATGATCGTCTCCACCTTCATGGTCACCGTGCTGGGCACGTGGATCACCGAGCGCATCGTGGAACCGAGGCTGGGCCCCTATGTCGGTTCGACCGATGTCGTGTTGGATCGGCTTACGCCGGCAGAGAATAAAGGCCTCAAGGCTGCCCTGGTGGCTGTCGCAGCGACGGCCGGTGCCATCGCCCTGCTGGTGGTGCCACCGCACGGCGTGCTGCGGAATCCGGAAACCGGGACCATCCTGGGCCATTCCGCCTTCATGGCAGGGCTGGTGCCGATCATCGCCCTCCTGTTCTTCGTGCCCGGTGTCACCTACGGCATCGCAACGGGAAGCATCCGGAGCGACAGGGACATCGCTCATGCCCTGGGCCGGTCCATGGGGACCATGGGCGATTACCTGGTGCTTGCCTTCGTAGCCGGCCAGTTCGTGGCCTGGTTCGGTCACTCCAGACTGGGAACCCTGGTCGCCGTGAAAGGCGCCGATTTTCTGCAGGCCACCGGCTTGACCGGGATTCCGCTGTTGATAGGATTCGTGCTGGTGGCGGCGCTGATCAACTTGTTCATCGGCTCGGCTTCGGCGAAGTGGGCGATCATGGCGCCGGTTTTCGTGCCGATGTTCATGCTGGTCGGGTACTCGCCGGAGCAGACTCAGCTGGCTTACCGGATTGGAGATTCGGTGACAAATATCATCTCGCCGCTGATGCCGTATTTCGCCATCATCATCGCCTTCGCGCAGAAATACCAGAAAGACATCGGCCTGGGGACCCTGATCGCGGTGATGGTACCCTACTCGATGGTTTTTCTGATGGGCTGGATCCTGTTGATGGTCGTATGGTCGCTTCTGGGACTGCCCATCGGTCCGGGGGCGCCGGTAGTGCTGGGTTGAGTGCCGCGGTCTCGGAGGTTGAATGTCGCGGTCTCGGAGGCGGTGGGCCGCCACGCGGCATCGAATGCACCCTGATCGCCACCCGCGGGGCCACCCGCGGTCCGTCAGAATGAGCGGCGGTCTGATGACCCAACCGGAGGAAAGGCAACCATGACAACCGTACTGATTACCGGCGGCGCCGGCTTCATCGGCAGCAACTACATCCGTTACATGCTGTCTCGGCACGGCGATTACCACGTGATCAACCTGGACAAGCTCACCTACGCGGGTAACCCGGAGAATCTGCAGGAACTGCCGGATCCCGAGCGCCACGAGTTCGTGCGCGGCGACATCTGCAACCGGGAACTGGTGGATCATCTCATGTCTCGCGTGGACATGGTGGTCAACTTCGCCGCGGAAAGCCACGTGGATCGCAGCATCATGGGCGCGGAAGCTTTCATGCAGACCAACGCGACCGGTGTATACGTGCTGCTTCAGGCTGCCCTTGCCCACGGTGTGAAGCGATTTCTGCAGGTCAGCACGGACGAGGTGTACGGATCCCTGGAGCCGGAGGACGAACCGTGGACAGAGCACGCGCCGCTGGCACCGCGAAACCCGTACGCGGTGAGCAAGGCGGCAGGTGACATGATGGCCCGCGCCTTCGCCATCACGCATGGGCTGCCGGTGGTCGTCACCCGCGCTGCCAACAACGTTGGCCCCTACCAGTATCCGGAAAAGCGGGTGCCGCTGTTCGTCACCAACGCCATGGACGATCTACCGCTACCGGTGTACGGGAAGGGCACGGCCATTCGTGACCATCTCTACGTCACCGACCATTGCGAGGCTGTCGACATCGTGCTGCACCAGGGGGAGGCAGGAGAGGCCTACAATGTGGGAGCGGACAACGACGCGGATGGCCTGGCACTGACCGAACAGATTCTGCGTCTGCTAGGCAAACCCGGCTCGCTGGTCCAGCATGTCAAGGACCGGCCTGGACACGATATGCGCTACGCGCTGGATTCGTCCAAACTCAAGGCCCTGGGCTGGCAACCGCGTCACACGCTGGACGAGGCTATCGAGCGCACGGTCGAATGGTATGTGAACCACCAGGCCTGGTGGCGCCCGATCAAGGAGGGTGATGATTACCGGGCCTACTATGCTCGACAATACGGGCACCGATGAGGGGGTGGTCATGCCGTCGATGGTACGGGCGTTGCGGTGCGCCACGATCTGCACCTGCACCTGGCGATGGCTGAAACCATGGCCGGTCATCCGAGGCTGATCGCCATCGCCGGCGCTTCCTGTTCAGGCAAGACCACCCTGGCCCGGTTTCTGGCCGCGTCGCTGCCAGGAGACAACGCCGTTCTCCCCATGGACGCCTATTACCATGATTGCTCCAGCATGCCGGCGGCGCTGCGGGCCGGGGTCAACTTCGACGCCCCCGAGGCTCTGGACCTGGACCTGCTGGAAAAACACCTCCGGGCGCTGTCGCGGGGAGTGGCGGTGCAGCGGCCGGTGTACCGTTACGCAACTCACCGCCGGTCGAGTCGGACAGAATGGATCGGACCTGGTGCCTACGTGATCGTAGAGGGGCTCTTCGCCCTGTACTGGTCCCGACTGCGCCGTCTATACCATGCCTCGGTCTTCGTGGAGGCCGGCGCCGAATTGTGCCTGGAACGCCGGATCGCGCGTGACGTGACCGAGCGAGGCCGTACCCGGGAGTCCGTCATCCGGCAATACCGCACGCAAGTGGAGCCCATGTTCCGACAGTACCTGCTGCCCACGCGCGCATACGCTGACTTGATCGTCGATGGCGCGGCGCCTGTAGCTGTATCCGGCAGACGAATCCTGAGTCTGGCCGGCGGCCAGGATGCACCGCCGCGTGGCACTGCAGGCGGCTGCCGCATCTGAGAGTTTTCGGTTGCCTTCGAGGAGGTCGACTATGTTTATCGTACACGTCTTCGTCCACGTCGACGTTGACCAGATTGCGGCTTTCCGGGCCGCAACCCTGGATAACGCCCGTCACAGTATCCGGGAATCTGGCATCGCCCGTTTCGATGTCCTGCAGCAGCAGGACGATCCTGCCCGCTTCGTGCTGGTGGAAGTCTACCACAGCGAGGCCGACGCCGGTCTGCACAAGGAGACCGCCCATTATGCGCGGTGGCGCGATGCCGTCGCCGGAATGATGGCCGAACCGCGCTCTAGTATCAAGTACGACAACGTTTACCCCGGTGAACACGGCTGGGAGATGGCTTTCTGAGCCCGGCTTTGCCGCTATGTTTGCATGCTGTCCGCCGATCTGCGTCCATGCTGTCCGCTGCCCTGCGTCCATGCTGTCTGCCGCTCTGCGTCCATGCTGGCCGCCGCCCAGTCATATGCCAGTAGCGGCGGGCGGGTCATGAGTCGCCACGGGAATAGCTTCCAACGCGAGCGTGTTCAATCATGCTTGACAACCTGGAGATATGCCGATGTACCTGAAAACCATGCGCCCGGCACAGATCCGCGACGCCGCGGCACGCGAACTCCCAGTCATCCTGCCCATCGGCTGCGTCGAATGCCATGGACATCATCTGCCCGTCGGATGCGACACGATCATCGTGGAGGAGGTGGCGCGGCGGCTGGAACAGCGGCTCGAGTGCGTGATCGCGCCCACGGTGGACTACGGTCCCACCGGCTACGATGTGTCCGGGCCGGAGCTGGGCACCATGGACGTGGCGCCCGATGAGCTGATGGCCTATGCCCGGGGCGTTCTGCGTGGACTGTTACGGCTGGGATTCCGCCGGATCGTGGTCTGGGTGTTCCATCAGGGGGAGCGGGGACCGTTGGCCACCACTTTCCACCTGGCGGGGCAGCGGCTGGTGGAAGAACTGATGTGCCGCGAACGGGGTGAGGGGTGGTGGGGCGCCCGTTTGCCCGAGCCGGGAGACCGGACCTTCAACATCATCCAGGTGCGCAGTGTGGTGCATCCCAAGTCGGCGCCACCGGCCGGCGGCGATCATGCCGGCGGGTATGAAACCTCCTACATGCTCGCGGCCTGCCAGGACAAAGTCGACCTGTCGCTGTTGAGTGACGACGGACCCTGGTACACGCTCAGAACGGACAATCTGAGTGCCAGCGCTACCGTGGCGCGGGGGGAAGAGATGTTCGAGGCGATGGCGGCGGCCTGGGCCGGCGAATTCGCCGGATGATTGGCGATGGAAGCAGGCTGGCAAAGACTGTGAAACCGTCCGGCGCTGGCCCTGGAGCCGGCTGGCGCTAGTCCTCCTTGTACCGCAGCAGACGCAGCGCGTTGGCCACCACGACCAGGGTGCTGCCCTCGTGAAACGCCACCGCCACCGCCATGCTGGCGACACCGGTAAGCGAGGCACCGATCAACAGCACGATGACACCCATCGCGATGGCTATATTCTGATTGATGACGGCACGGGAGGCACGCCCCAGACCGATGGCGAAGGGCAGTTTGGACAGGTCGTCGCTCATCAAGGCTACATCCGCGGTCTCCAATGCCGCGTCGGTGCCGGCGCCTCCCATGGCGATGCCCACCGTGGCGTTAGCCAGCGCCGGCGCATCGTTCACCCCGTCGCCCACCATGGCTACCGGACCGAACTCCTGCTCCAGATCCCGAATGACGGATGACTTGTCCTCCGGCAGCAGGTCGGCCCGGAAGTCGAGTAAACCGGCTCGTTGGCCGATGGCCGCGGCCGCCCGGGCATTGTCGCCGGTGAGCATGATGGTGCGCTCCAGGCCCAGGGCTGCGAGCGCCTGCATGGCTGCATTCGCTTCGGGTCGCAACGGGTCGGCCAGAGCGAGTATACCCGCAAGCGTTCGATCGACGGCTACCCACATCAGCGTTTTGCCTTCCTGACGCCAGGCTTCGGCCTGTTCGAGGGCTTCCGCGGGCAGCTCGACTCCGGCCCAGTGCATCAGTTTTTCGCTACCGAGCACCAGAGTCATGCCGTCTACCGTGGCCCGCATGCCGCGTCCGGACAGCGATTCTACCTGGTCCGCGACGCGGCTGTTGGTCCCGCGGGCGGAGGCCATGCGGACGACGGCCCGGGCCAGCGGGTGAGCCGAGCGGGATTCCACGGCGGCAGCCAGCGACAGCAACTCCTGCTGTTCCATGCCGTAGGCCACCACATCGGTGACGGCGGGTTGTCCCAGCGTTATCGTTCCGGTCTTGTCGAAGGCGATCGCTTTGATCCTGCCCAGGTTTTCGAGATGCACCCCGCCCTTGATCAGGACGCCATTGCGGGCTGCCCGGGCGACAGCCGCCAGCACCGTGGCGGGGGTGCCCAGGGCCAGCGCACAGGGAGAGGCGGCCACCAACAGAGTCATCGCACGCAGGAACGATTCCCTGAACGGGAAACCGAGCAGGGGTGGAAGGACGATGACCAGCAACGTCACCCCGAACACGGACGGGACGAAGACCCGTTCGAACCGTTCCACGGTCGCCTGGGTAGGCGATTTCTGCGCCTGCGCCTCCTCGACCATGCGCATCACCCGGGCCAGGGTGGAATCCCGGGCCAGTCGTGTGACGCGCACCTCCAGGGCGCCTTCGCCATTGATGGTTCCGGCATACACCGAATCACCGGCCGTCTTGTCCACCGGCAGCGACTCCCCCGTAATTGGCGCCTGATTCACCCCGGAACGGCCCTCCGCAACGATGCCGTCCGCCGGAATGCGGACCCCGGGCAGAACGATGACCCGGTCGTCAAGCTGCAGCGACTCGACCGGCACCTCCCGCTCGCCGTCCGGTGCGCGGACGATCGCCGTCTGCGGCGTCAGGTCCGCCAGGGTGCGCACGGCGCTGCGGGCCCGATCCAGCGCGCGCTCCTCCAGCGCATGCCCCAGACTGAACAGGAACAGCAGCAGTGCGCCTTCGGCGAATTCGCCCAGCGAAGCCGCGCCCAGGGCGGCGATGATCATCAGCAGATCCGTGTCGAAGTGTTTCTCGCGGATGGCGTGCCAGGCATGCCGCGAGACGTCCCAGCCACCGAAAAAATACGCGGCCAGGTAGAATCCCAGACTGCCGTAGAACGGCCATCCAAACAGGACTGCACCCACCCAGCCGGTAATCAGGCAGACGCCGGCCAGCCCGCTGAACAGGAGCTCGCGGTGCGCACTGAACCAGGAGCGCATCCCCTGGTCCGGAATCGTGTATCCCAGCGAGCGGACGCGTTTGACGATAGCGGCGCGACTCACGTGCTTGCGGTCGTACTCCACCCACATCCTGTTGGCGGCGTAGTTCACGCGGACCGACAACACCCCGTCCATGCGGCCGATTCCGTGCTCGATGACGGTGACGCAGTCGGAACAGTCCATGCCTTCGATGTCCATCGAATCATGCTGATATCGTTGGACGATCTGCGCTCCGGCACGTTCGGCCATATTCTTGACATCGTTCAGACCGAGCAGATTGGGATCGTAATGCAGGCACAGTTCAACGGGGGATCGGTCCCGCTTCAGATGAGCGCGAACAATACCCTTGCGGTTCTGCAGAGAACCTTCAAGGCGGTTCAGGCACTGATCGTCCGCGTCCTGCACGCCAGGCAGCAGAACCGGTATCTCCAGTTCGACGTTGCGTTCCATAAGTCCAGGTGTCCGGTCCGTGTATACGTTGATGCCCGCTAAGGCACGTCCGCGGTACTCCAGTCGCCGTCGATGCACCGCCAGGTCGAGCCGGTCGGATTCCGGTCACGCAGCCATCGGGGCAGGCGTGGTTCGCGGACATGGTCGTAACAGGTCAGTTTGGCGAAACGCCGGATGGATGCGGGCAGGCCTACCGCGGTGAATCCGGGATGTCCGGTGGCCGGATACGGGCCGCCGTGGTTCATGGCCGGACTGACCGCCACGCCGGTGGGCATCTTGTCGTTGAGCAGGCGGCCGACTCTGGGGGTCAGGACTCGGGCAAGGCGGTGGTATTCGTCATCCTCTGCATGGCTGGCCGTGTAGAGGCTGCCGGTCAGACTTCCTTCCAGCGACTCGATCACTTGAACCAGCTGCGGGATGCTCTCTGCGACCACGATCAAGGCCGCGTTACCGAAGGCTTCGGTCTGGAACACGGCACTGTCCCCCAGAAACTGCGCACCGGTCACGGATAACAGCGTGTTGGTGCGCGCGCAGCGGCCGATCACGGGTTCGCCGCCGACCAGCAGACGCGCTCCGGCCTGGACAAGCGTGTCGATCGAACGTTCCAATGACTGGTTGACCGAGGGGGACAACAGGGTGCCGGGCGCAGTCGCAGCGTAGCGGTCGCGGACCGCCTGGATGAAGGCGTCGCTTGCGGGGCCCCGGACCAGCAGCACCAGCCCCGGATTGGTGCAGAACTGCCCTGTTCCGAGCAAGGCACTGTGGGTGAATTCGTCCACCAGTGCATCGAGCCGTTCGGCCAGGGCTGATGGCGCGATAACCACGGGATTGACGCTGGATAGTTCCAGGTAGATCGGATTACCGGCCGCATCCGCCGCGCCCTTCAGGGCCAGTCCGGCCTGGCGACTGCCGGTGTACCCGCTGGCGCCCAGCCGCGGATCCCCGACCAGCCGTTCGCCGTCGGCGTGGCTGGTGCGGTAGATCAGCTGGACGGTGGCCGGCGGCATGTCCGTCTCGGCCAGCGCCGCGACCGCCAGGTCGGCGAACCGCCGCGTGGTTTCAGGATGTGACGTGTTGGCCTTGGCGATCACCGGATTTCCGGCGGCGATGGCGGCGGCAAAGTCTCCCCCACTGGCGCTGCCGAAGGCGAACGGGAAGTTGTTGGGGCCGAACACGGCAACCGGCCCCAGCGACTCGTAGCAGGAGCGTAGGCCGTTACGGGTATCGATCACCGGCAGCGTCCACGATCCGTCGCGCGCCGCGGCCGCAGCCAGGCGCAGCTGACCCGTGGTCCGAGGCAGTTCCACCTCGGCCAGACGCGGAGCTCGCGGCAGGCCGGTCTCCTGGTGCGCCGCGTCCACCAGGGACGCAGCCGCATCATCGATGAGCCGGGCATAGGTTTCCAGGAAATCAGCGATTCGTGCCGGATCCGTGGCGCGCAATCGATCGTATGCCGCCACCGCGGCATCCAGGGCGGCGCTGACATCGGCCCAGCCACTCACTGGATATTGGCGCGGTATCGGGCGGTTGCTGTTCGGGTCTGTGGCGCGGAAGGACTCGGTCGAGGCCGCGGCTTGCCAGCTACCGGCAATCAAGACAGGCTGGCAGGTGGGGTTGCATGGTATGGACATGATTCGACTCGTATGGCTGGAAACCCGCCACGGCATCGCCCAAAACAAACAGCCTGCATTGGGGAGGTGGCTTGCAGGCTGGGGAGGAAGCGGTGGGGGTGTGTGGATGTACAGCTGCCGAAAAGGAGCAGTGCACTGTTGTCTGACCGGTTAGCAAGCTCCGCCGGACAAATCGTGGTCGACTTCGTGTCGAAGCGTCAGCGAATCCGCGACCAGCAGAAACCTCCACCTGCCCCAGAACAGATCGCTCGTCCAGATACATCGCCTGCGATACCCGCATCCGATCGCTAGAAGGTTCGGCCTTCGCAGGATGGTAAACTATCGATATGCATGCCGGGTGCAAGGGCCGGCCAGTGCCCGCAACTCCCCGCGCCGGGCGGTGCGTTCCTGGCGGGCCGTGTTCCTGGAGAACCCCTGCCGCATCTCCCGCTCACCGACCTAAGTCTTGCACATTGCTGCGGTAAGCTGGCTGTCAGCACGTCCCCGCTGCGCCGCATGTCGATCGGTCCAAACACAAAAAAAGCCTGCAGGTCAATGACTTACAGGCTTTGCTGGACTTCTGTGGAACGTTATTTGGTAGCCCGTACGGGATTCGAACCCGTGTTACCGGCGTGAGAGGCCGGCGTCCTAGGCCTCTAGACGAACGGGCCATATGCCAAAGGTGAACGCTGATCGAGTCGAATAACATAGAAGGT
>SLHA01000130.1 GCA_007136405.1 Candidatus Latescibacterota bacterium | reverse complement strand
TACAGTGGCGCCAATGCCCATATCATCGTCGAAGAGGCTCCGGAGGCAACACCTGTGCTGTCTGCACCTGCACCCCCTCCAGCGCAGCTGCTGACCCTGTCCGCCGCAAGCCCGGCAGCCCTGACAGACCTGAGCGCACGGTACGCCAATTTCCTGGTGCAAAGGCCGGACACGGAACTCGCCGACCTCTGCTATACCGCCCATATCGGCCGCCAGCACCAGCGCGAACGCCTGGCGGCCATCGGCTCCACTACGTCCGAGATCGACCAAGCGCTGCGCGAACACCGGGCGGACGCAGCGCCCGCCAGCGTCGTTGTCGCCGCCAGGCCGCCGGCAGACGGTCCCGGCACGCTGGCCTTTCTCTTCACCGGTCAGGGCGCCCAGTACACCGGTATGGGCAGGCAGCTGTACGACACGCATCCGGCATTCCGCCGGACACTGGATAGCTGCGCCGATATTCTGCGGGACGAGTTGGAGGAGCCGCTGTTGCAGGTGCTCTACCCGTCGTCGGACAGCGCGCAGCGCACTGCCCGGCTGGATGACACTGCCTACACGCAACCGGCCCTGTTCGCCATAGAATACTCGCTGTACCAATTGTGGGAGTCATGGGGCATCCGGCCGGATATCGTCATGGGACACAGCGTCGGCGAATACGTCGCCGCCTGCGTCGCGGGCGTTTTCAGCCTGGAAGCAGGATTGAGGCTGATCGCCGCGCGCGGCCGTCTGATGCAGGAACTGCCGCCGGGAGGCGCCATGATATCGGCCATGGCCAGCGCGGAGGAGGTCGATGCCGTGCTGCCTGACTACAGGGATCAGGTGGCCGTCGCCGCGGACAACGGGCCGCAGAGCACGGTGTTTTCCGGTGCTGCCGAACCCGTGCAGCAGATCGCCGCTTTGCTGCGGGCCCGCGGCATCAAGACACGTGACCTGACCGTGTCGCACGCGTTCCACTCTCCTCTGGTGGAACCGATGCTGGATCCATTCGAACGCATCGCCGAAACCGTGACCTATGCCTCTCCGCGGATTGGCCTGGTGACCAATCTCACCGGCGAACTGGCAACAGCGACCACGGTGTCCGCCGCTTACTGGCGGCGGCACGCCCGCCAGGCGGTGCGCTTTGCCGCGGGGATGGACACTCTGCGCCGAAGTGGTGTCGACGTGTACCTGGAGGTTGGCCCTAACCCCACGCTGTTGAACATGGGACGTCGATGTCTACCCCGGGATCAGGGTCTGTGGCTGAGCAGTCTACGTCGCGGCCGCGACGACTGGCGCGAACTGTTGCACAGTCTGGGCTCGCTGTACGTGCACGGCGCAGCCATCGACTGGCCGGGTTTTCACCGGGCGCATCCAGGGCGCAAGATGGCGCTGCCGACGTACGCATTCCAACGCCAGAGCTACTGGATGGAGACCTGACGCCGGCAACCGGCAACCGGCAGCCAGCAACGGCCAGGACGCTAGCGACTGTGTCCGTGCTAGCCACGCATCATCCGCGCCGGCAGGTTGGATGAACGCCATTCGCCTGCACCTCGATGAACAGACCCAAGCTCCTGATGGATTGGGCATGTTGGAAGCGGATCTTCATTTCTGGGATCCCGCAAAGCCAGCGGGAAGCCCTGCGGTTGGGACCGTCCAGATATGGCATCTGAGTGTTTCCCAGTGGTATCCGTTTCTGGACCGATTAGGGGCGATGCTGTCTACTGAAGAGCGTCAGCGCGCCGGACGGTATCTCTTCCCGCAGCATGCGCACCGGTATACGATCGTTCACGGTGTATTGCGAGCGTTGCTGGGCAGCATGCTCGAAACTGCACCTGAAGCAGTGCGCATCATGCCGGACACAAACGGTAAACCGCATGTGATCCAGGCGGACGGACAGCCGTCCAGTCTGCGATTCAACCTGTCGGATTCGGGCAACGTGGCCCTGTTTGCCATGGCACTGCGTCAGGAGCTTGGAGTTGACGTAGAGCAGATACGTCCGCTGGATCATCTCAAGCTGGCCCAGCGTTTTTTCGCCACAGAGGAAGTGCGGGATCTGATGCGTCTGCCAGCTAATGAGTTGGAGGCTGCATTCTTCGCCTGCTGGACCCGTAAGGAAGCCTTTTTAAAGGCCATGGGTACCGGACTGCGGACTCCGCTGGATAGTTTTGCGGTATCCGTCCGTCCGGACGAACCCGCGGTCCTGCGCCGCGCCGCCGGAGCCGACCGGCGATCCTGGACGGTTCACGACCTGTCTCCCGGCAAAGGGTATGCGGCCGCTCTGGTCACGGCCAGCGCCGCACCGAACCTTACCAGGGCTGCACTGATTCCCGAATTCATCATGCCAAAGGTCGGAATGGCCGCGTCGTGACAGATAACCTGCTGACGTGCCGGGCGGATCGATCATGGCAGACAGGCGCTCCCGGCGCCTGGCCGGGCCTCAGGGTCTGCGCCTGGCCAGGGTCCCAGGGGGGTCTGCGCCTGCACCCCCTCAAGGGCCGCGGCTGCCCCCGCTGGCGCTTCTCCGCGGGCCGTAGGGAGGAACCGGTTTTCTGGCCAGGAACATCGCTATCGAACCCAGGGCGGCCAGCGCCGACAAGACCAGAAAGGGTGCCCGGTAGTCGCCGGCCACATCGAACAGGAATCCGGAGAACAAGGGACCCGCGGTCATGCCCACCATGACGAACAGCGAGTTGAAACCGGTGATGCTGGCATAGGCGGTACGGCCGAAATAATCCGCCCGAATGGCATTGATCAGAATGCCGCGGACCCCCCAGCCCGCACCGTGTAACACGGCAAACACCACAGCTTCCATGCGTGTCGTGGCGAAGGCGAAGATCACCAGGGCCAGCGCGTGAAGCCACATGCAGGCGAACATCAACAGGCGCTTGCTCATGCGGTCTCCGGCGTACCCCCCCAGCATCTGACCGGCAATGCTGATACTCACCAGCAGCGCGACGTTGGCCGCCGCCAACTCCGGTGACATGCCGATCCCTTCCACCATGTGCGGTACCTGGTGCACCAGCACTGCACCGACCACCAGCAAGGCACAGCCGTGAGCGATGGACAGAAACCAGAAAGCAGGAGTCCGTAAGGCCTGGCTCGTCGTGAAGACCGGTTCATCCATGGACAGGGAACGGGTTCTGGCATCACCTCGCGAACGCCGGGATCCGGCGGAATCGGCAGATCGTTCCGTTCGCGGTTGACCGGCATTCCCAAGCGGGCGCGGGGAGCCGCCTGATGCCAGGGATTGTCCGGAGTCGGGCCTTCCTGCTGGGTGCTCCACTGCGCCGCAGGGCACCGGACGATCTGGATGCTCCGGATGCTCCCGTGGCTCCGGTCCCTGCTGCGGCGGCTGATCTCCGTCAGGCAGGTATCCGTAGTCCTCGGGCCGGTGACGCATGATCTGCGACGCCGGCACTCCGATGACCAGAATGAGCAGCCCGGAAACGAAAGCCGTGGCCCGCCAGCCGTAGACCGTCAGGCATAACGCGACCAGAGGTATGAGCAGACCACCCGCTCCCATGCCAGTCATGGACACAGCCAGCGCCGTAGCGCGCCGACGCGCAAACCAGTTGGTGACCGTCGTAGCGATGGGCATGAATCCGCCCAGGCTGGATCCCAGTGCGATGATGGCGAACGAGCCGTAGAAGGAGGTCAGCGAGTTCATCCGGCTGAACAGGATGAACCCCAACCCGAACAGCACATTGCCTATACGCATGATCGGACGCGGACCGTACCGGTCGATCAGCCAGCCCTGGAGGGGACCCAGGATACCGCTTTCTGCCCGGGCCATGGAGAAGGCTCCGGACAGTGCCGCCCGGCTCCAGCCGAATTCGGCCTGCAGAGGCAGGATGTAGACACTGAAGGCGTGAAACAACAGGCCACCGTTGAGCAGCTGGATGACAAAGCCGCCAGCAACGATGAGCCAGCCATAGTAGATGCCGCGGATACGGCGGTGAATGAAGTTATTCAGGTTCATGATCCCGGATGAAGAGCTTAGGCAGCCTCGATCCTGCTGTCAAAGAACGTACGTAAACGAACAGGGCCTGCCGTGACCCTGCATGAGCGGGAATCCGGTGTCCCAGCACACTTGGACAGAGCGGCAGCATGGAAGCAGCCGGAATACAATGGGTGGCCCGCAGAGTTACCCGGTAAGCGATGACGGCCATGCGCGCTCCGCCGGATCGGTTGTGTACTGCCTGGTCAGGTGGCATATTCGTCTATCCAGTACACGCCTGATCGCTACCAGCCAGTACAAGCCTGATCACTTTACATCGGAGGCCCAGCAAGTATGTCGACCGATACCATTTCCGTCCTCCTCATCGAGGACAATCCGATCCACACCCGGGTCCTGGAGGGTCTGCTGAACGAAATCAGGACACCGCGATTCGCCGTAGATGCCGTGGATACGGTAACTGCTGGCCTCGAGTATCTGGACGAGAGAACCTTCGACATCGTCCTGCTCGATCTCGTACTGCCCGACTGCCAGGAGTTGGAGACGTACCTTCGCGTACGGTCTCACGCGCCCGAGACACCGGTCATCATCCTCACGGGACTGGACGATACGGATCTGGCCGTTAGAGCGGTCGAAGCGGGTGCTCAGGACTATCTGGTCAAGACGCAGCTCGACAGCTCGGTGCTGGCACGCTCCATCCGCTGCGCCATGGAGCTGTACCGGGCCCGACATGGTGAATCGGATTCGCCCCTTTTGAGACTGGTGCAACAGCAGTTCCTGCAGGCGGCATTCCTGGTTCATCTGGACGACAACGTGCGGCAAAGGTTGCTGTTTCCCCAACGCACGCTGACGATCAGCTTTCCTTTCCGCGGCGACGAGCATGAGCAGGTGAATACCGTTTTCGGGTATCGCGTCCAGCACCTGACCACCATGGGCCCTACCTTGGGAGGCGTCCGCTACCAGTCGGATCTGAACCTGGGTGACCTTTCCGCGCTGGCCATGGGGATGACCTGGAAATGTGCCCTCATGCAGTTACCCTTCGGAGGCGCCATGGGTGGAGTTCGCATGGATCCCACCGGCGTTTCGCGGAGCGAACTGCAACGTCTGACGCGGCGCTATACCTCGGAGATTCTGAGCATGATCGGGCCTGACCGGGACATTCCCATGCCGGACGTGGGAACGAACGCGCAGGTCATGGCCTGGATGATGGATACCCACAGTCAGCAGCGGGGGTATACCGTCCCGACGGTGGTCGCTGGCAAACCCGAGATTCTCGGGGGTGCGCCTGGCTGGAACGAGGCTGCGGGAAGCGGTCTGGTCCACACCATACTGGCGGCCAGTACCCACCTCGACATGGCGCGGGAAGGTGCCAGAGCCGTAGTTCGGGGTTTCGGTAACGTGGGCCGCACCGCCGCCCGTCTTCTGCAGGAGAACGGTATTCAGGTAGTTGCCGTCAGCGATGATGCGGGTGGTGTATACCACGAACAGGGTCTGGATATGACCGCCGTGCTGGAATATCATGCGGAGAACCACGGTCTGAAGGGCTGTCCGGCCGGCGACGCGGTGACCAACCCCGAGTTGCTCGAGCTGTCCTGCGACATCCTGGCGCTGACGGGCAATCGCGGTCAGATCGATACCGATACCGCTGACCGTATCCAATGCCGGATCATGGCCGAAGGGACGGATGGTCCCACGACCCTGGAGGCCGATGACGTACTGGCCGACAAGGGCGTTTTCGTCGTACCCGACATCCTGGCCAATGCCGGTGCAGCGATCGCCTCCAGTCTGGAGTGGGGGCAACACATGACCGCGTCCATGCTGCCGCCGGCGGTGTTCGACAAGCGTCTGCTGTCGACGGTGACGGATGGGTTCGCGCGCACCTTGGCCCGTTCCCGAAAACGCAAAGTGGGCATGCGCACCGCGGCGCTGATTGAAGCCGTCGACCGCGTGACTCAGGCCAAGCTCCTGCGCGGGCTTTTCCCGTGAAAAGGATGTGCCGCCGTTGGGCTTCAGCACACGCCCAACCGGATAAACCGGTGGCGGTTCCATGGCCACCCGAAGCAGATCCTTGTCCCAGGCACCCTTTCCAACCGGCGCCCCTGCGGTCCGGGGTACAGGCCGGAGCAGGAGCGCCCTGAGCAGGATACCGGGGATACCGGGCAACAGCCAGCTACACCACCTGTTTGCCGGCCTGGAACACCGCTGCGACATGCCGCAAGGCCTCCAGATCGTCCGTGGGATCCCCGGCGAAGGCCGCCAGGTCGGCCACCTTGCCCGGCTCGATCGTTCCCAGGTCGTCCCGGCCCATGGCAGCCGCGGACTGGCGCGTGGCCGCCCTCAGGGCCTCGGCCGCGGTAAAACCGGTGCGCGCCAACAGCTGCAGGTCGTACATCAGTTTACCGAATTGCAGGTGCCCCACGCCGGCATCGCTGCCCGGCAGAATACGCTCCTTCAGCCCGGCGTCCACCAGATCCCGTACCAGTTCCAGCCGGGTCTCGGCCCGTGCGTCCATGGCCGCCAGGGCGCGTTCCTCGGCTGGAGTGAGTGAGCCCGCCCGGGACTGGGCATACAGGGTATCCAGGCGTGTGTAGCCTGTCCATGCCGCCAACGTCGGGCTGATCCAGGTCCCGCAGGCCGCCATCTGGGCAGCCAGGCCAGGGTCGAAAAGCAGCTGTCCGTCGGCGGACAGAAATTCGGCATGCTCGATCAGGTGCACACCCGCATCGACGGCGCGCTGCATGGATTCGGTAGCGCGGCAATGCGCTGCGGTCAACCGGTCCAGATGCACCGCTTCCTGAACAGCGGCGCGCAGTTCATCCACGGAGTACGACGCCCGAGAGGGTATGGTGCCCACGGTCCCGCCTCCGGACGCCATGATCTTGATGAAATCCGCGCCCTGGTGGACCAGCCGCCGCACGGACCGGCGCATCTCCACTTCCCCATCCGCCACTTCGTTGCACATATGGAAATGTCCTTCCGTGCAAGTGATGGAGCGGCCGCAAACCAGCAGTCGGGAGCCGGTGATGTACCCGCGCCGCAAGCCTTCCTTCAGGGTAAAGGCGACCATGTTGCGCGCCCCGAGATCGCGTACGGTGGTGATCCCGGCCTCCAGAGCTCGACGCAGGTTCCGGACACCGGTGAGAACCATCATCTCGTCTGACTCGGCGAAACACTCGACATAGGAGCGTCCGTCGCTGGGCAGACTCACGTGCGTGTGCGTGTCGATCAGGCCTGGCATCAGACAGACGTCGCCCAGATCAATCAGTACTGCGCCGTTTCCCTGGCCTTCGAGCATGGATGCCCGGGGTCCCACTGCCTTGATGTATTCGCCCTGGACGAGGACGGCATGGTCCTGGTGCACAGCGGAACTCGAACCGTCGAACAAACGGGCAGCACAGATGAGTATGGATCCACCAGAATCGGAATTCATGAAGGATGCTCCACAATGGGGTAGATATTGGCGATGGCACGAACAGGGTACGCGTTGCTGCCGGACGATTCCGCAGATGGTGCGATTCACCGACCCTCCGCTGTCCGGCTCACCCGGATCCGGTTTTCCCTGGTCCAGCCTGCCCGGATCCGGGCATCCGTGCAGCGCGGCACGGCAGGATGGCCACCGCACCCTGCCTTCCCGTGGTTGCCTTGACGGAAACCACCGTTACGCACAGAATCCAAGCTTGGCTGCTCACACCGATCCGGCGTCCGCAGGCAACCATCTTCAAGAACGGAGAGATTGACACCGTGTCCAGCAACACCCTGATCCCGACAGTCCGTGCCACCCGTTGTCCCTTCGATGCAGACGACGATACCGTGTACCGGGCTCTGGTGCGCGCCACCGAGCCGCTGACCGAAACCTGGGAACGCCTGCAACGGGCCCGGCGCATCGGCATCAAGTTCAACCAGGACAAACCGCCAACGCGACAGGTGCGCTATCAGGGGCAGCTCCAGCAGCTGGTCAGCACCAGGGTAGCACGCGCCGTATTGCGCCTGCTCAGGGAGCGCACCTCGGCCGAGCTGGTCTGTGTCGATGTCAGTTACTATGCCATGTACGAGGGTACCAGACCCCTGGAGACCGCCACCGTGCTGCCCGTACTGCGCGAGTACGGTGGCGAGTATGCAGACGGTACGCAGCCTCCTTACAGCATCTGTGCAGTACCGGACGGTGGCCGCATGTTCCGGCGCTATATGCTGCCGCAGCCGGCTGTAGACGTGGATGAATTCGTCTCCGTGGCCAAGCTGAAGAACCACGCCTTCATGGGCGTCACCCTGACGTTGAAGAACCTGTTCGGCCTGATGCCCGGTCCGCCTCACAACCACGGCCGGCATTACTACCACCATCTGGTACGCATGCCCTACATGCTGGCCGATCTGGGCCGGATTCTGGATCCAGCGCTCAATGTGATCGACGGGCTGGTGGGTCAGGCAGGTCAGGAATGGGGCGACGGCAAGGAGCAGGGGCCGCCCCGTGTCGCCAACGCGCTCATCGCCGGCGACCACACCATCGCCACGGATGCCTGTGCGGCGCGCCTCATGGGGCACGATCCCCAGGCAGACTGGTTGACGCCGCCCTTTCACCGGGATCGCAATGCCCTGAAAGTGGCTGCCGAGGGCGGATTCGGTACGGTGGACCCGGGCCAGGTGGATTTTTCCAGCGAGTTGGATGGTCCACTGGGCGAGTTCTTCGTGCGGGAAACGGACTCCCGTGAGATGGTCCTCAGCTGGCGCCGCACCACCTGCGAGCAAGCGCTCCATTACCGCGACCATCAGGATACGCTTACGCGGCGCTTTGCCGGTGAGTATATCCTGCTGCAGGAGGGGCAGGTGCGCTGGCACAGTCCGGACAGCACGCTTCGTCGCAGCCGCCGGCTATTGGCCGGGTCACGCCCGGAACAGGCCATGTGGCTCAAGTATGTGGACCCGGATGAAGTCGAAGGCGAGCACTTCGAGGTGTACACAGCCGCGCTGCAGGCCATGCCGGCGTCGTAAGCCACGGACAACACGACAGGCTCGAGAGGGTAGCATTCGTTCCGTCTACCCAGGCGCTTGCCGTACCCGTAGGTTGCGTATCAGCTGCGCCTGATGCTGACCCCATACCGTTCCCCGCACCGTACTGCCGGGCGGGCGCGGGTGCGATGTGGCCTGACCCGCCCGCCCGGGACCCAAATCAAACGCTGTTTACCGTCACCCCATGGCCCGGACCGCCTGGATCATGGCGATGATGTAGCCGAACTGGAAAGCCCAGGCCTGGCGCACTCTGCCGGAGAGTCCGGGAGGAGGGACATCGTCGGCATGATGAGGTGCATGATCCGGCATGAGCATGTACGGATAACCCGCCTCGTGCAGGGTCTGCGCCAGGCGGAACATATCGATGTCGCCTTCGTCCGGCCAGACTTCCTGGAAACGGTGCAAACCTCCCCTGATATTGCGGAAGTGTATGTTGAAAATCTTGCCGCGTGCGGCGAAATAGCGAACGATGGGATAGAGCTCCGTGCCGGGATCTTCCAGCCCTTCGGCACACGTGCCGCAGCAGAAGTTGAACCCGTGAAAGGAGCTGTCCACCAGCCCGACAAACCGCTTGAGACCTTCGAACACGGGGTAGTTCCAGCGTTCGACTCCCTTGAGCACGGGCGCCGGAGGGTCGTTGAGGTGAGCGGCCAATTGGACCTTGTACTCCTCGGCTACGGGCACGACCCGCTGCAGGAAATGCAGAATGCGGGCAAACGCCTCGTCCCGGTCCACACGTCCGGCCTCTGACAGCGTATCGTTGTCGAATCTGGCCAGGTCGAACGTGCTGTAAGACGAACCACCCCGGCCGGGTGTGGATTCGGTGCGCTGATGCGGCAGAATGCAGAAATTGTAGTTCAATCCGCGGATGCCGGCGCGGCCGGCATTTTCGACGATCCGGCACACGGCATCCAGATCAGCGTCACGCTGGGGTTCCAGGGCCAGTGGAATGCTGCGCGGCAGGTTGATGTGGATCATCTCCAGCCGGACGCCTTCGGCTGCCGCTGCCTCGCGATGACGCTCCAGGGTGGCCTGCTCCGTATTCTCCACGGCGGCATCCATGTGCCTGACCCCGTGACGTACCAGGAACTGCAACTCCTGCCTGGTGGTACCGATGCCCTGCACGCCGACGTGCATGCTATTGCTCTGTGCTGCGGTGCTCATGGGGACGAATCCTCTCTGTGAATCCTCGTCATAAAGTGGGTCTCCAAGATGGGCACGGCAGGCCTCACCGACCTGTCGTGGCGCTGCCGCCTTCGATCACGGACCGATCACGCCCACGCGCCATCGAACAGACCGGGAGGCATCGGTTCCGGCCGGTCGCATGTGCTCTGTATGACGACATGCTCACCGCTCGACGACGCATCGTGAAAGGCATGCATCAGGTCCAGCACATGATACGCCAGGTCTCCATGTGCGCGGTGCGGGCGACCGCGGCGCAAAGCATCGGCCATGTCCGCCGGGCCGATGCCGCGACCGTTGGGTTCGAATCCACAGGACAGCGGCACCTCGCGCCATGCGTCCTCGCCTTTCAGGCGCAGACGCACGGGTCCGCCAAAGCCGTTGGGATCCGGCACCGAAAGCGATCCTTCCGAACCGAAAATCTCGATCCGCGGCGTCTCCGAGGCCCAGACATCGAAGCTGGTGGTGATCGTGCCGACGGCGCCGGAGGCGAAGTCCATGATGCCGGCGATGTGAGTCGGCACCTCCACCTGGATGATCTGGCCGTTCTTCTTTGCACTGGTGATCGTGCGCTGCGGGAAGGAGATGCGCGCCGAACCGGTGACCCGCTGGACCGGACCGAGCAGCGCGACCATCGCCGTCAGGTAATAGGGCCCCATGTCGAACATGGGACCGCCGCCGGCCTGGTAGTAGAATTCGGGATCCGGATGCCAGCTTTCATGACCGTGGCACAGCATGAACGCCTGAGCCGCCACCGGCGTCCCGATGGTGCCGGCATCGATCAATTGCCTGCACGTCTGGATTCCCGCTCCCATGAACGTATCCGGCGCATTGCCCACGCGCACGCCGGCCTGCGCCGCGGCGTCCAGCAGGGTACGGCCCTCCTGGCGGGTTAGCG
>SLHA01000128.1 GCA_007136405.1 Candidatus Latescibacterota bacterium | reverse complement strand
TTGGTAGCAAACGCCACATCGCCCAGGCGGACCACGTGCAGTTCCATGGGAATGCAGGGCGAATTTTTCTGGCTTTCGAACCGTTCCAGCACGCGCCGGCAGGGCCGCAGGAGGCGGTAGTTGTTGACCCCGGTGGCGGCCTCCGCCTCCAGCCTGGCCAGGTCTTCCCGAACCTCGAAGGCTTCCCGGTCCGTGACCATACGGCGCGGCAATGGTATATCGCCGACGCGATGCTTCAGCGGCAGGCGGGTCCTGATATCCTTCCGGGCCAACGGCAGCACACTGTCCACGGCCTCCGCCACACGCCGGCCTATTTCCTCACGCATCGTCAGACCGCGGAGCTGCAGCATCCGTTCTTCCGCCGCCTTGTACCACAACCGATGCGGCGACTGGTCGCCAGCCGCGGAGCACTGTCCCAGTATCTGGATATGCTCGCCATGCCGCCGGCGGATCTCTGTGCGGATTTCGTGCCAGAAATCCGCGGAGACTTGCATGCCCATCTCCGTTTCCTGGGATGGACATGCCAGGTTGACGACCACGCCTGTCAGGTCTCCGCGCGAGTCCCAGGTATACAGCAGGTCCACATAGTGATCTTCATAGCCCTCGATGTGGCTGAAAGACGGGTCGTCGGTGTTCCCGTACATCCGGGTGAAACCGTTGACGACCGCCCCGCCTCGGCGGCCCGTGGCCGATTCGGAATACGTAGCACGACGGTTGTGCCCGACAACAGCCGTGCCCAGTCCCCAGCTTACCCCAGCCGGTGTACGGTGGTCCCAGGCCTCTACCACAGCGTCGGCGATCCGCTCCTGGAGAAAGTCCATGTACTGCGCTGCCGTCATCACGCCTTCGGGTGTATCATCGCCGAAACGCCCGATGAGCGCGTTCGGCGCTGTGTGCGTATGGGTCGCGTTGAGCACGACGCGATCCGCCTCGATATCCGTGCAGCGTTCGCGCACCGCGGCGCGGATCATAGGGAGAAAATCGTTTTCATCGTACCACTTGTGGCGAAATCCGCCCAGGTCGCAGGAGACGAAAACCACGGCATCCCTGGCCGACGTGCCGGTGGACAGCGCCAGAGCGGTGGCCATGACCGGGCCGTCGACGCCTTCGGAGACGCGCATCTTGTGTTGGGCGCCAAGCACTACGCGTCGATCCGGTGTGATGTTGCGGGATGCCCAGCCGATGTGCAGCAGCCCTTCCTGATGGTCATTCATGCGAGCTTCTCCTTGTTCCGAACCACCGCGCCCGATGTTGCCGGCAGTATCTGGTTCGTCAGATCCCGGCTCCGCCTTCTGATTCAGACCATACATTTGTCACATAATAATATATTCTATTACATTGCGCCGTTGTATGTCGTGCGTTGCCTGCGGTGTTGTTTCACCGGTAAGCGAGCTCTCTGGAATATTCCAGGTAGCGCTGCACGGCTTCACCGGGCACGTTGAACGGAATGTGGTTGCCGACGCACATCATATAGCCCCCGGACATTGTGCCCGTCTGGACCATGGACTCCACCATGCGCCGAATCTCCGCCGGATCGTTGCGCATGAGGATGCGATTATCGCCTTCGCCCGCGATAAAACAGTCCTGGTAGCGGCGGGCGATGGCCTTGTAGTCGGTAAACGGCTCGCTGATGATGCCGCGGGCACCGCACGCCATGACGTCGTCGACGAAGGCGTCAATACATCCGTCCACCATGAAGATCACTTCCTTGCCGGCTGATTTGAGGATGCTCCAGAATTCCTCGTAACGCGGGAAGATGTGCCGGTTCATCCACGCCGGACTGCAGACCGGCCCATTGGCCAGCACGATGTCGTCATGACAGACGACGAAATTAACCGGCAGCCGGGCAAAGGCGCGGAACACGCGCCGGTTGATCTCGGCGAACTCCTTCATGATACGGTTGAACTCAGGCTGCAGGCACAGCATCATGAAGTTCTCGTACCCGAAGGTGAGCATGGGCCACATGAACATGGTGTTGTAAAATCCGACCGAAGCCGACGATCCAGCCGGCGCCCGGTCACCCCATTCCTGCGGATAGCGGCCGCGGTACCGAGTGTAGATTGCCTCTTCAGAACTGTAGTCACCGTCTTCGACCACCTGCCAACCGGTGAAATCGGCCTGCTGCAGGGGACTGAAACGCAGGATGTCGTCCAGCGAGGCAAAGCGTCTGCTGGCCACGTCCTGCTGCCAGTGATCCCGCTGCGCGTCACCCCAGCGCCCCCGGCCCTTGTCCACCTGCTCCTCCGGACGGGGGCGGGGGGCGTCCGATTCCGGCACACCCAGTCCCAGCTCCGGGTACCTTTTCTGCATCTCGAGACGGCAGAGCCGGGGATGCGCGTAGTAATCGATCCCCGTCAGGTAGGTCTCCGCGTCCGGGTTGGACCAGTGCTCCCAGTGGGGGATGCGTCTGGGGCCAAGCCCCATGAAGCTCTCATACCGCGGATCCGCCATCGTGCGCAGCCTCCTCGTGACCTGCCGGCTGTGGCCGGCAGGGTCGCCCGGTGGTGTCATCCAGCAGGCGGTGGGCGGCCGGTTGGCCGCATGCCGGTGCGTGATCATTCCGGACTTGCCTGACGCAGCACCGAGAGGCACGCTACTGTAGCGGCCGCAACGACGCTGCAGGTGGCCCGGTTGCAGGCCATCTTCAGTCTGGTACGAGACGGCATGTAGCCTGCGTTGCCATGGCCGCAGTATACGACTCTGAAGCCGTGATGACAAGGTGAATGCAGAGCATCCGCCAGGCTCGAGAACGCCTGGTCGCGGTCGCATGCCAATACCAATAACCCGGGACATACGGTTTGTGGCCGGCGACTCGGGACCCGAGGCATACGGCTGGGCATACGGTTCGTGGCCGGCGACGTGGAAGCCGGGACATACGGTTTGTGGCCGGCGGCTCGGGAACCGGGACATACGGTTTATGGCCGGCGACGCCGGGCTTGCCAACGGTGCTCTTCTGTCTATCCTATTTTTGTGTAGCATGCTCATCCTGTTGCATTCGGATTGCATCTCGTTGAATTTGTTCAAGTTGCGTTGATCGATTTTTCCATGGACCGGATAACGGGAGGATTCAATGCTCGGGCAGTGGCCTGCCAGTAAGCTTGCGGGTGTGGTGGTATGGTGTGTTATGCTGATCGGCCCCGCGGCCGGAGTAACGGCGAGTGAAACGGACAGAGAAGAAACAGGTACCGCGGAAGAGCCGCGCTACACGCTGGAGCCGGCCGAAGTGATCGGCCGTCCCTGGCGGGACCCGATAACAGCACCGCGGACGCCGTCGGCGGCCCTGGAACCTGCCATAACCATCGTGCCGCGCTCTGAAATCGCCAGTCGAGGGGCGCAGACGCTGGTGGCCGCCCTGGAACACGTGCCCGGAGCCTGGGTTGAAACGCGCGGTCGCAAGGTCAAGCAGTTCTTCTCGGTCCGGGGCCAGACTTATCCGTATCCGGATTTCGCTCTGGACGGCGCCTGGCAACGGGAATTCCACGAGCTGCCGTATTTCTTTGCCACGGCGGATCTGGACCGGCTGGAGGTGTTGCGCTCCGGAGCGGCGTTGCTCGCCAGTCCCTTTGGACTGGCAGGTGTGGTGGATATCGTACCACGCCGCCCGCAGGCGCACGAGGCTGCCGTAGAGCTCCAGTACGGCTCCATGGAGACCTACAGGATCCACGCCAGCCATGGCGACGCCGGCGCGACCTGGGCCTACGCCCTTGGAGCGCAGCAAAGCTCCACCGCGGGACCGGAGGACCGTCACGCTGCCGAGCAGATGTTCCATCTACGCGGGAGCGGCTACTGGGAGCCCACCCCGGAACTGGCTCTCCAGACTCACATATTCGTGTTGGACGGCAGCCGCGAACTCGCCCAGGCCGTGCCTCCCGCGGGTGCCAGGTTCCGGAATGCCGTGCAAACGTACGATCCCTTCAGAGCCGCGCTGGTGACCTCCAGCTTGCACTATCATCCGGACAATCGCACCTCTGCCCTGGTGCAGATGTCATACGCGGACCGGCGGCACACCTTTACGGACGCGGAGCCGGATCCGCCGACAACGGCGCAGGAGGAGGACCGGGAGATCACGCTCAACGTCCTCGGCGCAAGGGCGCTGAGCGCTCACAACACGCTGCGCCTCGGCGTATTGTATAACAACTGGGTAGCACCTAACGGCAAGCGCTTCTATGTCGGGCGGCGCTGTGCCCTGGAGACCTATTCAGCGATCATCGTCAACGAGCACCGGTGGGGCGCATGGGTGGGGGATGCCGGTGTACGTTTCAGCAAGACACGCATCGACGAGTATGGTGGTTTCAACATCGAGGGCAGCGGCGCCGGTTTCGGCAACGTGGAACCCATCATGGACACCTGGGAACCGGGGGTATGGTCTGGCACGCTCGGTGCGGCGTACTATCTGTCCCAAACCCTGTCGTTTCATATGAACGTGGGCAGCGGGCTGGTGCGCCCGCGCAGTGGAACGCTGGACACGGCAGGTGAAGTGCCCGCGGATGAATGGCGCACGCAACTCGACCTGGGCCTGATGGCGCAGCATTCCCGCTGGGGCCAGGCGCAGGCAACGGTGTTCTGGCTGGATCAGCGTGACGCCATCGGCCTGAGCGGAGACTCCCGGGAACTGGAAGGGCGTGTTCTGGAGTTGTACGTAAACCGGGATCAGGACCAGTTGGGGCTGGAACTGGAGGCGCGTTCGGTTCCCCTGGTCGGCGCGGTCACGGCATACGCCAACTTCACGGCCATGCGCAGCCGCGCCCGCTCCGACGGCAGTATGAAGCGTAACGCAGAGAAGCCGCGTTACGTGGGTGCCGCCGGCCTGTCGGGCAGCCACGCAGATGCCGATTTGAACCTGTTCGCCAAGTACATTTCCGGTTACCGGAATTCCCGTTTCGTGGGGACGCCGGTGGATTTGGGCGGCTTTGTCTCGTTGACGCTTACCGGGGGATACCGGCTTGCCGCCCACGGTATACGGCTGTTCTGGGAGGCTGAAAACATGCTGGACGGTGACCTTATTACCGTACCCGGTTATCCGGACTACGGCCGCCGGCTGGCACTGGGTCTGCGCTGGGAGCTGCGGTAGAGGGCAGAGGCCGGATCTCACTCATGCCGGCGCGGCGGGCATCCACATGACGCGGGTGATATCCCGGTCTGCGCTCCGCTTCGGAGGCGGTATTCAGGAACAACCCCAGTGCCAGCAGCGCCGGGGTGAGCAGCACGATCAGGACGTTGCGGCCCATGAAGGGCAGCAGCGCTTGAACGCAATCGGCGTGGCGTATGACACCGATTGCCGTGGGGGTGGCCAGCACCAGGGTCAGCAGCGCCAGCAGGACGCTTGCCGGAAAGATACCCAGGTAATACCCGACCACCACGGGTACATAGCTACCGAGCAGGAAGAGCGCGTATACACCGGCGCTGGCGCGGCGGCCGATGACGATGGGCAGGTGCCGGCGGCCGACCTGTCTGTCCGGTTCCACATCAGGAAACTGGTTCAACAGCAGCAGATCGCTGACCAGAAAGAACGGCACCATGGAGGCGAGCATGCCGGCAAACGAGTACAGGCCAGTCAGTGCGAATTCCGTACCCAGTACCATCAAAGGCCCGAAACCCATTCCGGGCGCGATGAGGCAGGATATCGGCGCGCGCGTCAGCCAGCGCGTGTAAGCCATGACGATGAACAGGCCCAGCAATCCCAGCGGCAGGAGCGCCGTCCCCTGGATGTGCACGAAGAACAACCCAATGGCCGCGGTGATGACGCAGGCGACCAGACCTGTAATGAGGGCCACATGCTTTTTGTCCGGAGCCTGGGGCAGGAAACCGCTACCACCGCTGAACGGGGTACGGCGCGTGTTGTAGTCCAGTCCGGAGCGGAAGTCGTCGTATTCGTTGAGCGCGTTCACACTGACGTGCGCGGCCATGGCACCCACCAGCACCAGAACCAGGTGGAGCATATCGAGGCCGAAACCGCGCAGCGAAGCCACGGCTGCCCCCAGGCCTACGCATATCGGCGGCAACAACAGAAAAGGCAGGCGCATGGAGGCCAGTGAGGCATGCAAAGCCGTCTTCTTCATCAGTTCCCCCTTGACGGATCCCGGACAGACACGTGCTGGTCTGCGACGCCGTCGCGGCAGCACGGTGCAGCGCCGGTATTATTCGAAACCAGGGTGGATCACAGCCATCCTGTGGCCGCGAATGTATCTGTTCGCCGTCACGGCGCAACCTGAACCATGTACAGCATGGCGTCCTGCGATGCGGCATGCGATGCAGCACCGGTGACGGCAACAGCGGACACGCCGCGCCCGCCCACGGGGCCGGGCCCCTGCATCGTTTCCGCCAGCCGGCGCACGGACATACCCGCGTTTTACCTGCCCTGGTTCATGGGGCGGATACGCGCGGGTTTCGTACGCTGTCCGCACCCGTTCACCGGCCAGATCATGGAGACCTCGCTGCGCCTCGAGGATGTCCACAGCATCGTCTTCTGGACCAAGAACGGGCGACCGCTGCTCCAGCACCTGGACGAATTGTCAGACCGCGGCTATGCCTTTGCGTGTCACTTCACCATCACCGCCATGCCGCGCGAACTGGAACCCGGCGTACCCTCCTGGCGGGAAGCCGTGGCGGCCTTCGAGCAACTGGTCCGCCGGCTGGGCCCCGAACGCGTGTGGTGGCGTTTCGATCCCGTCCTGCTGACTGCTGCCTGCGGCATCGATGACTACCGGGCCCGTTTCACCGAACTGGCCGCGGCCCTGGAGGGCATCACCGAACGCTGCTACATCAGTTTTGCGGATTACTACGGCAAGGTCCAGCGGCGCCTGCAAACGGCGGGTATCCTTGCCATCGACCCCTCCGAAGTGGCGAAAAAAGTCTGGGCCCGGGAACTGGCAGGCATAGCCTTGGCTCGCGGCATGCGCCTGTTCGCCTGTTGCGAAGACGCCGTAGTGGACGGATCCGTGGAAAAAGCCCGTTGTATTGACGCCGCCCTGCTGGACACCCTGTTTCCCGGCCGGCCGCCGGCGGCCAAGGCGCGCCCCACCCGGAAACAGTGCGGCTGCAGCGCCAGTCGCGATATCGGCATGTACGACACCTGTCCGCACCAGTGCGTGTACTGTTACGCCAACCAGGGCGGTGACCGGGTCCGCGCCCGCTGGCATCAGCACGACCCGGAAGCCGACATGCTGGTGCCCGCCGGGACCGGACCGGGCTCGATCTGACGCTGGTTCCGGTGCTTACTGCAGTTCGGCGCGCAGCCTCGGGTCACCGTTACCCGCTTACCGGGAAAGGCCGATACTTCCGGCCAGATCCAACGGCAGGCGCGCGGACTTCAGCAGCGAGAGGCCCGTAGTCAGTTCCAGCTCACCAGTCAGCCGGTAATCCAGTGGTTGTTGCCGCAATAGCTGGTTATACACGCTCGTTCCCAGCTCGGACAGATCCAGAGCAAGCGCCAGGACTAGTGTCCGGGCCGCATTCGCCTCCACGTTCACCGGCTCCTCGCTGTGCCCGGCGGCCCACGAGCGTCCATTGACCGCCAGATCATACTGCAGCCGCTCCAGGCCCACGGGAAAGCCATTGGTGTTGGCCACGCGCAGATGCACCGCCAGATCAGCCCGGCCCATACTCAGGCGGCGCAACCGGATACCGTCCACCTGTACCTCGGGGGGACGAACGACGGGGATACGGCCGTCATGTCTCAGGTTCGCGGAACGATAGCCCAGAACCGGAATCTGGAAAGTCAGTTGGGCGCGCAGTTCGTACGCCGTGCTGTCCCGGGCCGCCAGTGTCTTGTAGGTGTCGAACAGATCGGAAAAAATCAAGCGCAACGGCAGATCGATGCGGCTTTCTCCCTGGGCGTTCAGTTGGTACGGCCGGTCCTGACGGCCGCTCAGGAACCGCGTTCCTTCCACAAACAGATCATACTGGATGGCTTCCAGGGTGACCGGCACAGGATTGGGGTTGTCTAGCACCAGACCGAACAACAGGTCCATGCTGTCCATGCGGAGCCCTGCCAGACGCACCGTGTCCAGCCGGATCTCCGGCTGGCGCATCCGCGCCGCATCCCGGAGAATCCCACACGCGGTCAACGTCCACACGGCGGACAGGCAGGCAAGCAATAATACAGGTTTCACAGTCGTATTTCCGGTGACAGGTTCCCAGGAGGTGTTGCAGCGGAACGTGGCGGACCCGGACGGGTGAAGCGGCCATGGCTGGACTCTCCAGCCTCAGGCCCAACCGACCATGCCACATGAGGCGCGGCCGTTCTTCGCACCGGCGTACTCTCTGAATATAGCGGCTTCCGGGCAGCAACCCAAAAGCACCCGCCGCGGCAGTCAACCCGATCCGGGAAAAGGTCGTCTGAACCTTCACCAGGTTGCACCTCACCGCTGGCCAGGTTGCACCTTGCCGCCCAGCTTGGTATTCTATGGTTCATCGCTCCACGTGGCTCCACGCACGAACCGGCCCGGAGTGGCCACCGCAGCCCCGGCACCCCATGAAGGGCGACTCTGCCGGGTGACACATGGACGTCGCGCCGGGCTCGAGATCCGGATGTGCAAGCGAGGAGAAACCAGACATGAAGAAATCGATCGGTGCCAAACCGTTGCCCATGCCGGCCCCGGTTTGGGTTGTGGGAACGTATGATGCCGACGGCAAGCCGAATATCATGACGGCTTCATGGGCCGGCATCTGCTGCTCCAGGCCGCCCTGCGTCTATGTCTCCCTGCGCAAGGCCACCTATTCTTACGCAAATATCGTCGCCCGGCAGGCCTACACCATCAGCATTCCCTCGGTAGGCCAGGTACGGCAGGCTGACTACGCCGGTATCGTCTCCGGTAGAGACGAGGATAAGTTCCTTGCGGCCGGCTTGACTGCTGTCGCCAGCGACCTGGTGGATGCGCCTTACGTCGGCGAGTTTGCTGTGGTCATGGAATGCCGCGTGCTGCACGTGCTGAAGATCGGCCTGCACACACAGTTTGTCGGTGAAGTGCTGGATATCAAGGTGGACGAGGAAGTGCAGGGCAAGGATGGTGCCCCAGACACAGAGAAAACCGCTCCGTTCGTGTTCACCGGCGGCGAATACCGTGCCCTTGGAGAGTATATCGGCGAGCCGTTCCGGATCGGCAGACAGACCTGAATCCGCCGCGATGTGACTGGATCCGATTGAGACTCTAATCGATATGGAGGTATTAATGCGGTTGGCGATGATGCATGGAGACCTAATACCCAGTGGTGCATTGCGCAGTCTGGGTTTCGAGGCAGTGCAGGTGTTCTTCGGTAGCGGCGCTCAGGGGGACGACAAGGATCCCGAACCCGCGACAGTGGACCGGATCCTGGCGGCAGGCAACACAGCTCTGGCAGCCATGACCGTGCATGTCGATCTTGTCGGCCCACAGGGAAGCATAGCGGCCGACGTGGATCGCCTGGTGCGATGCGTGGAGAAGACCGCAGCCCTGGACGGGCGTTTCGGCGCCAATCAGAAGCCGGTTTTGATCTGGCATCCATCATCGTATCCGAAGGCCGCGGATGTCGATGACCGTGCCGTGTTTGGCGGTCTGTGTGAAGCGCTGAGCACGGCCTGCACAGCGGCGGAACGCAGCGATGTCCATATCGCCGTGGAGATCACCCGCGCCGGCAGCGTGGGTAGCGCGGAGACCTTCATGCGCCTGAAGGATCACGTGCCGTCGCCGGCGCTGAAAGTGTGTATGGACGCGGCCAACTTCGTACCGGACCGGACCCCATGTGATCGCGCCCTGCGCCTGCTGGGGCCGGACACGGTGATCGCTCACGGCAAGGACGTGCGCTTTCAGGCTGACGGCCAGGTAGAAGCCTATGGTCCGGTAGGTTCGGGCACGGTGAACTATCCGGAATACATGCAGCTGCTCCAGCAGTACGGGAAGGCGGCCTATTTCGTGCTGGAATACTACCGTTCG
The DNA here is from genome assembly GCA_007136405.1 of Candidatus Latescibacterota bacterium. Taxonomy (GTDB): domain Bacteria; phylum Latescibacterota; class UBA2968; order UBA8231; family UBA8231; genus SLHA01. The sequence goes on along the minus strand of SLHA01000128.1, from coordinate 1,133 downwards.
CGCCAGGATCTGCTCCGGGCCCGGGACATCGTCTCGGCAGCGATGTCGTAGACGCTGCAGAGCATTGCTGTATTGTGAACGGACGGCGGGAGCAGGAATGGCGTGACCGTTCGAGTACGGCGACCCATGATCACGTCCAGAGTCTGCTGGACACCCGTCTCTGGACGCCAGTCAGGTGGTTGCAGAGACCCCCGAATAACATGACAGAGATCTACCGACGTGACCCCGCTCCGAGCGACCAGGATCTGAAGAATGTGCCACTTGTGACCGGAACCGACATTGACGATGAACATGAACAACGTGGAAACCTCGGAAGATCCATGCACATCCTTGCAGACCGCGCCCGAAAGGCTGGCGCGGTTGCAGGCGGAGCAGCGCGAACCGATCGCTGTCATCGGTATGGCATGCCGTTTCCCGGCAGGCGCGAACACGCCGGGTGAATACTGGGAACTGCTCCGGACCGGCACGGATGGCACCAGCGACATTCCGCCGGAACGCTGGGATAAGGACGCTTATTACGATCCCGACCCGCAGGCTGCGGGCACGATGTACACCCGGCGAGGCGGTTTCCTGGACCTTCCGGTCGATCGTTTCGATGCCACCTTGTTTGGCATCTCGCCGCGCGAGGCGCGCGCTATGGATCCACAGCAGCGTCTGTTGCTGGAAGTCTGCTGGGAGGCCTGCGAGGACGCGGCCATCGACATCGGCACGCTGGAAGGAACCCGCACCGGCGCCTTTGTGGGGATCTGCCGCGACGACTACTCCCGGGCCCATGGGCGCTCCGGCGATCTGACTCGGCTCAACGCCTACTCGCTCACCGGGACGAGTATCGATACGGCGTCCGGACGCATCGCTTACACCTTCGGGCTGCAGGGCCCCAATCTGTCCGTGGACACCGCCTGCTCTTCCGCCCTGGTGGCGTGTCATCTCGCCTGTCAGAGCCTGCGGCTGAGCGAATCGGATCTAGCACTGGTCGGTGCCGTCAACCTCATCCTCATCCCGGAGCAGCATGTGGGCTTGTCCAGGCTCCAGTTCCTGTCCGCGGACGGTCGCTGCAAGGCCTTTGACGCCGCGGCCGACGGGTACGGTCTTGGTGAAGGCTGCGCCGTCATCCTGCTCAAACGCCTGAGCGA
>SLHA01000134.1 GCA_007136405.1 Candidatus Latescibacterota bacterium | reverse complement strand
TTCAACCGGCTGGATATCGATGTTCCGGCGGACGCCCGGGTGGAGGAGCTCAAGGTGGATCTGCCGCGCGGCGGCGCGGACCTGATCTGGCAGGATATCACGCCGGCCGGGGTGGACGCCGCGGAGTTTCTGCGGACCGCGACACCGGCCCTCGGCGAGTTTGCCCAGGCGCTGGTGGAAAACCCGGAGACCGGCAGGAAACATCTGAGCCTCAAGCTGCCGCCCCTGGGCGCCTACGAATTTCCCCGGGGTGGGGAGGGTTTGATCGAAGTCGTGTTCCGGTCGCAGGTGTATTCCGGTTCCACCGAGTTCAGTGGACGGGTGTATGACGACCGGCTGGAGTCTACGCTGCCGCAGCCGCTGGAGCATGGCGATGCCACCTCTCTGGTCGCTACCCGCAGCACCATGGTAATCGCCCAGGCGCTGGACCGCCTGACCGGACCGGTGACCGTCACGCCCAATCCCTTCTCGCCCAATGGAGATGGGCTGAACGAGGAAGTCTCCTTCAGTTTCGACCTGTACCGGGTCCCCAGTGATCGCGAGGTGCTGGTGGCGCTGGATGTGTATGACCTTAGCGGCCGTCGCCTGCGCCGGGTCGAGCACCGGGCGCGCATGTCGGGTCCCCGAACCCTGAGTTGGGACGGCATGGACTTCGACGGCAACCGGGTGCCGCCGGGGATATACGCGTACAAGCTGGTCGCCGGGGAAGGTCCCTCCGCCGACGAACACGTAGGAACCGTGGCGGTCGTGTACTGAGTTGGAGCATTCGGCGCGGGGATCGTCTGGTTGCGGTCCGGGTATGCTGGCCAACGCTGAACGGCCAGACGATCCCTGCCCCCGTTTGCCCCGTTTTGGGTCAGCCGTGTAGATCGCGGGCCACCTGGTCCAGACCCAGCGCCAGCAGACGCTCCCTGGATGGAACCGAGGTAACCGGATCCCAGCCCATAGCGTCGCAGTAGTCGCGCACCTGGGTGTCGATATCCACGGTGATTCCGCGCAGATTGCCTTCGGTCTGCGGTGGATCTCCGATCAACCGTGGAGGCACTTCGAACTGCAGCGGATTGAGCCCCTCGCGCAGATTGAAGGCATGCCGGATGTTGGCGATGCGCTCGCCGATTCGGTAGCATTCGTCGGTGTCGATATCCCAACCGGTAACCGCGGTCAGAAAGTCCGGCATGAAGTTCCAGTCGTACGACATGTAGGCGAACAGACACACACCCGCGGCGTTGACTACGTGCACCATTTCCATGCACTGCTTGTGGAGCTCGCCTTTACCGGTGTAGGTGTATTTGTCGTGCTCGGGCCAGCCGTCCAGCACCGGCGGCATGTCTTCGTGCCCCTGGGTATGACGGGCCGGAGTGGCGTCCATCTTGTACGTGGTAGCCAGTCCGGGTTGGAATTTGGGATCGTGCATGGGTACTTCCGAGCCCTGGATGTGGATGGCGTAGGCCTCGGAACCTTTGCCGATGGCGGCTGCGGCTTTACGCACCCCGTCCGCCAGCACATCCCCGATGCCCTCCCGTGCGGCCATTTTGCGGAGCAGCTCGATCAGCGCTTCCGCGTTACCCCAGTTGAGTTCCAGGCCGCCGGTATCCTCTTTGGTCAGGAGACCGTTTTCGTAGCATTCCACGGCGAACGCCGCGGTGCAGCCGGCCCCGATGGTGTCGAATCCATACAGATTGCATAAATGGTTCATCTGCATGATGGCGGGGAAGTCGTCGGTGAGCGTCATCGTGCCCCAGGCTGCGGCGGTCTCGTATTCCACTTTGTGGCTTTGCAGGCCCTGATAGGGGCCCTTCTCCTTGACGGACATCTCTCCACCGCACGCTATGGTGCAGCGCCAGCACCCGTACTTCCGGTCCTGATAGGCGATGAGGGTATCCTGATGGAATTTTTTCCGGGCGCCGGGGAAATCCACCGGACCGACCCCTCCCCAGTTCTTCACTGGAGAATCACCGCTCATGGCCGAGTCCCCCGTGATGCCGATGGTACCGTACTGGTTCAACAGTTCGTAGGCGCCGCCGGTGCTTTTGATGTACTGCCGGCGCAACTGCTGCGCCTTGTCCGGGTCATGTACAGGAATCTGGGCGTTGCCTGTCACCGCGATGGCCTTGAGTTTCTTCGAGCCCATCACCGCACCGACACCGGCGCGTCCGGCTGCCCTGGCTTTGTCATTCATCACCGCCGCCAGCAGACTGAGTTTTTCACCCGCGGGCCCGATGCAGGCCACTTCCACGGCTTTACCGTTGGCGCCCTTGCTCTCCCCCATGGCCTCGGTGAGCAGATCCTCGGTCTCGTTGGAATCCTTGCCCCACAGAAAACCGGCGTCACGCAGTTCGGCCTGGCCGTTGTCTATGGCCAGATAAACGGGAGCAGTCGCCATACCCGATACCAGGACACCATCATAACCCGCCATTTTGAGATGGGGGCCGAACGTACCGCCGCAGTTGGCATCCGCCCAGGTGTCCGTGAGCGGCGATTTGCAGAAAACGACAAACCGGTTGCCTTCGATGGTGGGGGTACCGGTCAACGGACCGGTGAAAAATCCCAGCAGGTTGTCCGGACCCAATGGATCCACTCCTGGAGCCATGCGGTCGTATAACAGTTTGGCCCCGATACCGTATCCGCCCAGAAAATCCCGGTACAGAGATTCGTCCAGAACCTCGTCGCGCAGCGTGCGTGTGGTCAGATCCACATTGAGGATCCGGCCCATGTATCCTCTGGCCATGATCTGCCTCCTTGGTTGATATGATGCAGCGGGACGCGCTGTTGTGGATCCTGTCCACAGGCGATTCACTCCCTATGCGGAACGGGTCATGCCGAACCAGGAATACCGTATCGATGTCTCGGCCGCTCCGGGTACTGGGCCAGACCCCATCCGTCAGGCCGGTTTCCCGGAGCCTTACACTCCCTGAAGGGCATGGTGCGCGCTTGCGGCCATACTCTGCACGCCGGACTGCAGCATGCGGATCACCGCACCGTAGCCGGCGAACTGCACCCCCAGACGCTTCAGTTCCGGCAAGACCGCCGGATCCGCAAAGTGGCAGCCGCACAGTTTACCATGGCGCCTGCAGGCCTCCCCCATGCGTTGCACCACCTCCATGACCTCACGGTGGGCGATCTGTCCGGGAATGCCCATGGCGATACTCAGATCACCCGGTCCCATGTAGAGCATGTCCACTCCGGGCAAGGCGGCGATCTCCTCCACTTTTTCAGCGGCGGGAAGGGTCTCGATCTGGATGATGGTCAGCAGAGCCTCGTTGGCCGCCGCCATGTATTCCCCCATGTCCGCAGGATTGGCAAACTCCGTATGCGGGCGGGTAAAATGGGCACCGCGCAATCCCAGCGGCGGGTACTTGGAGGACTCGACGGCCTGGCCGACCTCTTCCAGCGTCTGACACATGGGCACCATCACCCCTTCGGCTCCGGCATCCAGGACCCGCTTGATCTCGGTGCGGTCCGGACCGGGAACGCGAACCAGGGGACACACGCCCCACCGTTTGCCGGCCTGGATATGCTGGGCGACGACATCCGGATCGAAGCACCCGTGTTCGGTGTCCACCAGCATGAAATGAAATCCGTGTTGCTGGAGTATCCTGGCCACCGCCGGCGTTCTCAGCTCCACGACGAATGTGCCCAGCATCATGTTGCCCTGAGCCATATTCCGGCGCATGTCTCTGGCGAGTTGCATCAGTCCGGTCCTTTTCTGTCTGTGGCTAACCTGTGCTGCCCGATTGACATTCCGGCGCTATCCGTTTCTTTACTGACAACGGCAACCTGCTATTCCGCTGCCAGACATGGAGAATATAGATATGCCCGCCCTGAAGAAGAAACGCGTGAACTTCGCACTGCATGCGCCGGAGGCCGAGCAAGTGTTCGTCGCCGGTACATTCAACGACTGGAACCCGTCGGCCCGACCGCTCAAGTGTGACAAAAAAGGCAACTGGCGCACCTGGATGGCATTGCCGCCGGGAGAGTATCAGTATCTGTTCGTCGTGGATGACCAGTGGCTCGAGGATCCCGGCTGCGACGGCCGTTCGGTCAACCCGTACGGCGCGCACAACTCGGTGCTGCGCGTCTGAATACCCTTCTTTCAGTCCGCCAACCGGTATGGCAGAGGGCCGGTTGCCAGCGACAGCGGGCCCGGCATCTTCCTGTGTTCATGCCCGTATCAGTTCTGCTCGCTCCACAGCTGATTGCCCATGGCTTCTGTTCGCGCGACAAAGGCCAGCAGTTCCTCCTGCAGCGTCCGCGGCAGCTCGGACAACGCCATGGGTTGGGCGGCATCCGGCAGTTCTGCCCGGCCGGTGGACCAGCGATCGCCCTCGCGCAACCAGCGCAGGGCTCCCGACGCTCCGGGCAGGCGGATGTAGTATTCGGACTCCGAAGCGCAGTAGATTTCGATCTGCATCGGCGTTCCCCTTACGTTTACGTCATTGCGTGGATCCGGCCAGTGTTCATGCTGCACCAGGCTGGCCGGCCAGGGTATGCGTACCAAACGGCGCCCGCCATGCCGGCTGTCGTTCATGGTACTTCAGCCCCATCCCGTCGTCAACCGCCCCTCTTCTTTCGAGCCGCGCAGCCGCCAGGATATCACCATCCCGGAGCGACATTCGCGGCGTTAACACCCAACCGTTGCACGTCATTGCACCGCCGTCCACTCCGGAAAGGAAATCGCCATGAACCAAGCCGACATGGGCCTTATAGGCCTGGCCGTTATGGGGGAAAACCTGGTGCTGAACATGGCCCGCCACGACTACACCGTAGCGGTGTACAACCGCACTACGGCACGCGTCGACCAGTTCGTCAGCGGACGCGGCGCGAGCAGCCGGATCATCGGCACGCATACGCTGCAGGAGCTGGTCGATCAGTTGAAACGGCCCCGGCGCATCATGCTGATGGTGCGAGCGGGGACAGCGGTGGACACCGTGATCGACAGCCTGACGCCATTGCTGGACGAGGGCGATATCATCATTGACGGAGGCAACTCCCACTATGCCGACACGGCCAGGCGCACCACCGCACTGGCCAATCTGGGGCTGCTGTACGTGGGCACCGGCGTTTCCGGCGGCGAGGAAGGCGCCTTGCACGGTCCCAGCATCATGCCCGGCGGCAACCCGCAGGCATGGCCCCACGTACGCGAGATTCTCCAGGCGATCGCTGCCAAGGTGGACGATGGCACACCCTGCTGCGACTGGGTGGGCGAGGGTGGTGCCGGGCACTATGTGAAGATGATCCACAACGGCATCGAGTACGGGGACATGCAGATGATCGGCGAAGCTTATTGGCTGCTCCGCAACCTGCTCGAATGTTCCCCGGCAGATCTGAGCCAGGTGTTTGCCGACTGGAATCAGGGCGAGCTGAACAGCTACCTGATCCAGATCACGGCAGACATCCTCAAGACGAGCGATGCACAGACCGGCGGTCCCCTGATCGACGTCATCCTGGATACCGCCGGTCAAAAAGGAACCGGCAAGTGGACGGGGATAGAGGCGCTGCAACTGGGCGCTCCGGCCCCCACCCTCACCGAGGCGGTTTTTGCGCGCTGCCTCTCCGCCCTGAAGGAGGAGCGGGAGGCCGCGGCCGCGGTCCTTGCGGGACCGTCCGGCCGTGCTACCGCTCCCGGCAGCCCCGCAGCCTTCGTCGAAGACGTGCGTCAGGCCCTGTACGCTGCCAAGATCTGTTCGTATGCCCAGGGCTTCCAGCTGCTGCGCATGGCGGCGGCCGAAAACGGCTGGAGTCTGGATTTCGGCGGCATCGCCCTCCTCTGGCGCGGCGGTTGCATCATTCGGGCCCAGTTTCTGGGGCGTATCAAGGCGGCGTACGACGATACACCGGGGTTGGCCAACCTGCTGCTGGCGCCTTATTTCCGCGATGCCATCCAGGCGGCGCAACCGGCCTGGCGCAGGGTAGTGGCCACGGCCGCCGCATCGGGTGTGCCCGTACCTGCTTTCAGCAGCGCCCTGGCGTACTACGACGGATACCGCAGTGCCCGTCTGCCGGCCAACCTGCTCCAGGCCCAGCGGGACTATTTCGGCGCCCATCAGTACGAACGTGTCGACCGCCCACGGGGCGAGTTCTTTCACACGAACTGGACAGGGCGCGGCGGTAGCACGGCGTCCACCTCCTACAACCAGTAGGAGGCGTGCCGGACGGTATTGCTGGCAGGCGCTTGGCTGTATGCGTGCGGGATGGCCGGATATCTCACGGGCTGTGCCCGATTGATCCCGGGATCACTGGGTTCCGGCCGGCTCGCTGCCCTGTCGAACGGTGGCGACGTCCACCAGCGGACATCCCATTCGGGTGGCGAAATCGAACAGGTCCTGGCCGCGGGCCATCTCCCCGTCCTCGGTCATGACCTCGGACATGACGGCAGCGGGGAACATCCCCGCCAACCGCGCCAGTTCCACCGCTCCTTCCGTATGGCCGCCGCGGACGCGGAGGCCGCCGCTGCGCGCGGCGAGCGGCAGCACATGCCCTGGAATGACGAAATCATCCGGTCCTGAGGTGGGATCCAGCGACTGCAGTATGGTGGTGGCCCGGTCAGCGGCCGATATGCCCGTGGTTATACCGCGCCGCGCATCGAAAGGCAACCCGAAGCGCGGCGTCACCGCATCCGCATTCCGCGGTTTTATGAGTTCTATCCCGATACGCTCCAGATGGGCACGAGTGGTCGCCAGGTGGAGCATGCCCCGGGCCACTTTGAGCATGGTGTTGATCTTCCCTGCATCGATCGACTGAGCCGGTACGATGAGATCACCTTCGTTTTCCCGCTCCCGATCATCCGCGAGGACCACGAATCCACCACGCGCAAAGGCCGACACCGCCTCTTCCAGACTGCAGAACATCCGCTTTCATTCCTTTCCATGAAACCGTTGTCATCCTGGTTCACCGGGTAACCGCCACCAGCGAACCAGGACGTTAGCCGGGATCAGACCGGCGCATTACCCGAGTCTTCTGGCGCACCCCGTTGTCCGGCTCGAAGCGCGGCGCCGGCGCAGAGTCCTCCCGGCTCAGATCCTTCCCCGGTGCGTATCCTTCCCGGCGCCGATCGTTCGCCGCGCTATTCCTTGCCGGCGCAGGGCCTGAATTGAGCCGGTGCGTCGCCAGCGCGCCGCAAGCACCCCCATCCGTCAGGTGCCGGCGCGCCGGAGCCTGACGCGAATCAAGTGCGGCGCCGGCGCAGATTCTTCACTGCTCCAGCTCGATGCGCGCTCCCAGGCGACGCAGATCGTGGTAAAAACAGGGGTACGATTTGCCCACCGTTTCCGCATCCAGGACGCACAATCCCCGCCGGCAACGCAAGCCGACGATGGAGAGCATCTGCGCCACCCGGTGGTCGTGATGGGTGGGTACTTCCAGGCCGCCTGCATACCCATCCGGACATCCGCGGATGTCAATCCAATCCGGCCCGGTGGTGCAGTCAACCCCCAGCCGGGTCAACTCCTGCGCCGGTACGCTGATGCGATCGCATTCCTTCAGACGCAGGTTGCCGATGTTGTAGAAGCGACTCTGACCGTGGCTCAGGGCAGCCACCGCGAGCATGGCCAGGACCATGTCCGTAGCCGTGTCGCCGTCGAACTCGATGCCCCGAAGCGGCGCCGGACCCAGCAGCCGGACCTGCTGCCCGTCGTACTCTATGGCTGCCCCCATCTGCTCCAGCGCCCCGATCACCGCGCGTTCCCCCTGGCTGTCCCGGAACAGCCTCCCCACCGTGATCCGGGCTCCGGTGATGGCTCCAGCCGCCAGAATGGCCGCGCTGGAAGGATAGTCTCCGTTCACCCAGTATTCGCCAGCCTGATAGGTCTGCCGGCCGGGCACGACAAAATGCAGCAGTTCCGGTGCCGCCTCCACGTCGATACCCGCCTGGCGCATGACCTCCAGCGTCGTTCGTATCAGCGGCCGCGACACCAGCCCGTCGCGCACCTCGATGTCCAGCCCATCCTGCAACAACGGCGCCACGAACAAGAGCGCGCTGAGAAACTGTGAGCTGCTGGCTCCACTCACCCATACCCGGCCACCAGGTACCGGTCCGCCGCGCAGCGCCACGGGCAGGCGGCCCTGGACCGACTCCGTCTGCAGGCCCAGCTGCTCCAGCGCCGACAGCAGATCGCCGTGGGGACGCTGGCCCAGGGATTCGGTGAAACGGCTCCGGAACCGGGCCTCCGGAACCAGCGCGCCGATCCCCATGAGCAGACGCAGCACCGCACCGGCGTTGCCCGGATCGATCACGCCCGGACAGGCAGGTTTGCCGGCTACCCCCCGTACGCGCAGAGCCTGCTCGCCGGGAACCGGCGTGATCTGCGCTCCGTAAGCGCGCAGTCCGCGGATCATGGCGTCCGCATCGTCGCTGGACGCGGGGCGGTGGACGATGCTCTCCCCCGGTGCCAGGGCCGCAGCCAGCAGATAGCGCGTGGTGTAGTTTTTGGACGAGGGGGGATCCAGATATCCAGACAGCGTTTCGGTGTACCTGATGTGCGCCCTCATGGACCCACCCATGTGTGTGCGAAGTCCCAACCCTCGATTTCAACCGAAATTCGAAACATAAGCAATCGCACCCGCGGGCGCTAACATCCGCCATGCCCCTTGGCCAGCGTGGGCGCTGACACCTACTATGCTTTGGCCCGCGTAAGCGCTGTCACCCACCGTGCAGACTGGTCTACATGGGCGCTGACATCCGCCATGCCCCTTGGCCAGCGTGGGCACTGACAGGCAAGACCGAATCGGTTTAACCGCCGGACCCGGCGGCGCGGCCCATCCCAGTGGCGATCCCAGTGGCGCGCCGCATCTCGAACAGCACGATCCCGAGCGCGACAGCCACGTTGAGCGAATCCAGGCCACCGCACAATGGAACACTCACCATGGCATCCACACTTTTCCGCAGCAGCGGACGCAGACCGGTGGTCTCGTTGCCCGCCACCACGATGCGGCGCCCGGGCCAGTTCACGTCGTACACCGTCTGTTCCGCCTCTCTGTCCAGTCCGTAGATCCAGAACCCGTGCTGCTTCAGCTGCAGCAGGTCGCGGCCCAGGTTGGCGCTGGCGACGATGGGCAACCGGTAGACCGTGCCGGCGGATGCCCGTATCACTTCGTCGTTGACCATCCTGCCGCCACGACTCGGCAGCAGCAGCGCGTCAGTCCCGGCTCCCACAGCCGTACGGACGATCAGGCCGACATTGCCCGCATGCTGGATCCGGTCCAGTGCCACCAGAGTGACCTGGGGCTGCCTCTCGAGCCGTTGCAGTGCTTCCTGCAGGTTGGTGTAGGCCACCGGACTCAACCGCGCCACGACGTCCTGATGCGCCCGCGTGCCGGCCATGCGGCCCAGACGCCCGACATCGACAAAATCGTAGCGCACCCCGCGCTGACCGGCAAGCTCCTTGATGCGTTCGATGTCGCTTCCGCCGGCATCGCGGGCCAGGTAGATCCGGTTCACCGGATGCCCGGACCTCAGAGCCTCCAGCACGGCGTGCCGTCCCCAGGTCAAGCCGACTGCATGATCGGTATGCCGCGTATCGTTACCTGTCGCGTATCGTTCATCCATCGCGTATCGTTCATCCTTCGCGTGTCGATTGTCCTTCGCGTATCGTTTTGTCTCGTACTGTTCTGTCTCGTATCGTGTCGTCGCCTGTCATTTTGCCTTGCATCGTGTCGTCGCGCATCGTGTCGTCGCGTTTACTTTGTCCATGGCGCAACGAATTTCCGCATGCAGCCCGATGGCGGCCGTTCCGATCCGAACGGCGGACTCACTGCCGGGCATTGGCTTGCCGGAAGCACCGCCTTATCTTGACCGTCATCCGCCGCTCTGTCATCTCTGCACTCGACGCTGTGTCGCCAGCGAAACCATACCTATGGATCTGTTCGACGCCGGATACCGCGACCGCGCCGCGGCGGAAAGTCCGCTGGCCGCGCGTCTGCGCCCTCTCACACTGGACGAATTCATCGGCCAGGAGCATATCCTGGGCCCTGGTAGATTGCTGCGGCGCGCCATCCAGGCCGACCAGCTCTCCTCTTTGATATTCTACGGTCCGCCCGGAACGGGCAAGACCACGCTGGCCGCGGTGATCGCCAATACCACCCGTTCCTTTTTCCTCACGATCAACGCCGTGCTGGCCGGTGTGGGTGACATCCGCAAGGCCGTGGCCGCAGCGCAGGACCGGCACAAACTGCACAGCCAGCGCACCATCCTCTTCGTGGACGAGGTGCATCGGTTCAACAGAGCCCAACAGGACGCGCTGCTGCCCTGGGTGGAAAACGGCACGATCATCCTCATCGGCGCCACCACCGAAAACCCGTATTTCTCCGTCAACCGGCCCTTGCTGTCCCGCAGCCGGGTGTTTCAGCTCAAGCCGCTGGAGTCCGCCCATCTGCGCCGCATTGCCCAGCACGCGCTCGAAGATACGCGCGGCTACGGCGGACGCTGCATCGCCCTGCACGAGGATGCGCTGGAGCACCTGGTGAATGTCGCCAACGGAGACGCGCGCGCCCTGCTGAACGCCCTGGAACTGGCGGTGGAAACCACGCCGGCGGACGCCACCGGCTGCATCCGCATCGATCTCGACGTGGCGGAGGAGTCCATTCAACGGCGGGCCGTGCTGTATGACAAGGAGGGAGACTACCACTACGATACGATCAGCGCCTTCATCAAGTCGCTGCGCGGTTCGGATCCGGACGCCGCCATGTACTGGCTGGCTCGCATGGTCTACGCCGGCGAGGAACCGGACTTCATTTTTCGCCGCATGTCGATCTTCGCCAGCGAGGATGTGGGTCTGGCAGATCCGCAGGCGCTCACCGTGGTAACCGCCGCTGCCACCGCCTTCGACCGCGTCGGCCTGCCGGAGGGACGCTTCCACCTGGCCCAGGCGGCGCTGTACCTGGCCACGGCGTCCAAGAGCAATTCGGTATTCGCTTTTTTCGATGCGTTGAACGTCGTGGAGCAGGAACGCGAGGCCGAGGTGCCCAGCCATCTGCGCGACGCCAGCCGGGACAGCGAGGGCTTCGGGCACGGCGCCAATTACCTGTATCCGCACGCCTACCGCGACCACTGGGTCGCCCAGCAGTACCTGCCGGCACCGCTGCA
>SLHA01000133.1 GCA_007136405.1 Candidatus Latescibacterota bacterium | reverse complement strand
GTCGTGGACATCGTGGATCTCAACGAAGACGAGATCCGTTTCCTGCCGGTGCCTGATCCCCATGGCAGCGGCATCAGAGCCATACAGCGCGTCGGCCAGGAGATGCGGCCTCCGGAGCAGTATGGCCGCGGTGCGTATGTGCCGGGTACCGGGACGCTGCGCGAGGGTTATCACATACCGGCCACGGTGCTGGATTGCGACCGTCTGATTTCGGTGCCGCCGCTCAAGACGCACAGCTGTGCCACCACGCTGGCGCTGAAGAACTACGTGGGCATTCTGCCGACCCATCCCTCCGGTGTGGTCAGGAAGGGAGACGTCCACCAGGGGGATTTCCAGAAGGGATTTATCGATCTTTTTTCGTACCATCCGGCCGACTACAGCGTCCTGGAGGGCTTCTGGAGCACGGAAGGCAACGGCCCCCAATGGGGCGACAACCTGCAGCACAACGTGGTCGTTGCCGGAGCGGATGCGGTGGCTGTGGATGCGGTGGGTTCGGAGCTGATGGGGTTCAATGCGGATGACATCGATTATCTGCACTACGCCGCCGCGAAGGGATTCGGTACCTTCAATTTCGAGCAGATCCGCCTGGCCGGCACACCGCGGGAAAAAGCCACGCGGGTCTTTTCCACCGCGTCGGGACGCAAAGGGGTACCGTTCACGGCGCGCGGTAACCGGCGGTGGCTGGTACGGCAAGAGGGTGATGCCGAATGGCAGCCGCTGGAGAGCGAGGAACGGTACATCGACCTGGCGCACCACATGAATGGCAGAACCCCGGGCCCCGTCCAGGCCACGGTGGCCGTGGACGCCTCCGAAGTGCGCTCCGGCGTATTGTGGGCGTCTGCCGATGGAGCTCTCCAGGTCGAGCTCAACGGCCGGACCGTCGTGCAACGCGAAAATCCGGCCCAACACGCGCTGGGAGAATTCAAAGTCGATGTTCAACTGCAGGCCGGGCGCAACGAACTGCGGGTGAGCGTCACGCCTGACGGGGACCGCATGGGGTTCACCGCCATATTGTGCGATGGGGACGGGTACGGACTGCGCGGCATACGGTACGCGCCGGAAGTGTGACCCTCGTCACCACAGCCTCGGCAACCCTTGCGGAGATCGTATCCATGGCTTCGGCGCCGGTGGCCGTTATTCTGGCCATGCCAGGCTGCCATGGCCACGCGCCACACGTCCGCCGCGCAGGCGCCGCCGGCTCGAAAAAAGCCCTCGGCGGGTTGAGGCTCATCGACACCCGTTTCGTATATTGGTATGGCCACACCAGCCTGTACCACACGACACTCGACGCCGCGACCGCGCAATGAAGACGCTTGCGCCATCGTAATGCGGCGCCAACACTCCATGGTAACCAGAAGACGAGGAATATATCATGCCCAGACGTGCAGACCTGGACAAGATTCTGATCATCGGTTCAGGCCCCATCATCATCGGTCAGGCCTGCGAATTCGACTACTCCGGTACCCAGGCCTGCCGGGCCCTGCGTGAGGAAGGGTACACAGTCATCCTGGTCAACTCCAATCCGGCCACGATCATGACGGATCCGGCCACGGCGGACAAGACCTACATAGAGCCGTTGACCACAGAAAGCGTGGCCCGCATCATCGAGAAAGAACGGCCGGATGCCCTGCTGCCCAATCTGGGTGGGCAGACTGGACTGAACCTGGCAGCCAGCCTGTACAAGGAAGGCGTGCTGGATCGCTTCAACGTGGAAGTGATCGGCGTGCGCGCGGATGCCATCGAACGCGGTGAAGACCGCATCGCCTTCAAGAAAGCGATGGCCGCCCTGAACGTGCCTGTGCCCAGGTCGTCGGCTTGTCATGCGGTGGACGAGGCGGAAAAAGCGGCCCAGGAGTTGGGGTATCCGGTGGTCATCCGGCCGGCGTACACACTGGGTGGTACCGGTGGCGGCATTGCCTACAATCTGGAGGAACTGCGGGCTATCGTCCGTCGAGGACTGGCGGCAAGCCTTGTCCACCAGGTGTTGGTGGAGGAATGCGTGCTGGGATGGGAGGAGCTGGAGCTGGAAGTGGTGCGCGACAACAAGAACCACAAAGTGACTGTGTGTTTCATCGAAAACGTGGACGCCATGGGCGTGCATACGGGAGACAGTTTCTGCGTCGCGCCCATGCTGACCGTGCCGGAACCCCTGCAGCAACGTATGCAGGAGATGGCCTACCGTATCGTCGACGCCATCGGCGTGATCGGGGGCACCAACATCCAGCTGGCTCACAACCTGGAAGATGACCGTCTGGTGGTGATCGAGATCAACCCGCGTACGTCCCGGTCCTCGGCACTGGCGTCCAAGGCCACCGGTTTTCCCATTGCGCGCATATCCACCAAGCTCGCAGCCGGGCTGACACTGGATGAGCTGCCGTACTGGCGCGCGGGAACGCTGGATAAATATACACCGGCCGGTGACTATGTCGTGGTCAAGTTCGCGCGCTGGGCCTTCGAGAAGTTTCCCCAGGCCCGGGATGTGCTGGGAACGCAGATGAAGGCAGTGGGAGAGGTGATGAGCATCGGCCGTCACTTCAAGGAGTCCTTTCACAAAGCCATCCGCTCGCTGGAGATCGGCAAGTACGGGCTGAGTGTGCCGGAGTTTCGCGGATTGGCCCGTCACGAGTTGACCAGACGCCTGTCTCAGGCCAGCAGCGTACGGGTGTTTCTTGTGTATGAGGCACTGCGTCAGGGCATGAGTGTGGAGGAACTGTACAACCTGACCCACATCGGCCGGTGGTTCATCCAGCAGATGCAGGAAATGGCCGTGTTCGAGAACCAGCTTGAACAATGCAGTTGGGCGGAGTTGACGGACCAGGACCTGGGCAAGGCCAAGTCCTGGGGGTTTGCTGACCGCTACCTGGCACGCCTCTTCGATGTCAGCGAAATCCAGGTGCGGCAGCGTCGTCAGCAACTGGGTCTGGTACCGCGTTACGGTTCCCTGCCGGTCAGCGGCGTGGACGGTCCCGAGTACTACTACTCCTCTCACAATCTGGAAACAGATACGGTCACCGTTTCGCCCGGCCGCAAAATCATGATCCTGGGCGGCGGTCCCAACCGCATCGGCCAGGGGATCGAATTCGATTACACCTGCGTTCACGCCGCGTTTGCCCTGCGGGACGAGGGCCTGCAGTCGGTGATGGTCAACTGTAATCCGGAGACCGTATCCACGGATTACGACACTGCGGACAGGTTGTACTTCGAACCTCTGACGGTGGAAGACGTGCTGGCGATCTACCACAAAGAACAACCGGAGGGTGTGATCGTACAATTCGGGGGACAGACCCCGCTCAACATCGCCCAGGAATTGAAGGACAACGGCGTTTCCATTCTGGGTACCAGTCCGGAGAGCATTCGTCTGGCCGAGGATCGCGAGTACTTCCGTACGCGCATGCTGGATCTGAACATCCCGCAACCGGAAAGCGGCACCGCCCGGAGTGTCGAAGAGGCTCGGGAAATCGCCCGTCGCATAGGGTATCCTCTGATGGTGCGGCCATCGTTCGTGCTGGGCGGCCGCGGCATGGAGATCCTGTACGACGAGACGATGCTGCTCAAGTACGCGCGGGAAGCGATCGATGTGAGTCCGGAATATCCCATGCTGATCGACCGGTTCCTGGAAAACGCGGTGGAATGCGAAGTAGACGCGATCACGGACGGCAACAGCACCTACGTGGCGGCCGTGATGGAGCATATCGAGCTGGCCGGAATCCACTCGGGAGACTCGGCCTGCTCCATTCCCACGCGCACCATATCAGGCGAGCATCTGGACACCATCAGGGATTACACCGCCCGGATCGCCAGGGATCTGGATGTGGTCGGTATTATGAACGTCCAGTATGCCATCGCCGATGATCAGGTCTACATACTGGAAGCCAATCCGCGCGCATCCCGTACTGTGCCCGTAGTCTCCAAGGTAACCGGCCTGCCGCTGGCCCGGCTGGCTACGCAGCTCATGCTGGGTCACAAGCTCGATGAATACCCCGAGCTGAACCAGCCGGGGCCTGCGTACTATGGTGTCAAGGAGGCTGTGTTCCCGTTCAACATGTTCCACGAAGTGGATCCCGTCCTGGGGCCCGAGATGCGTGCCACGGGTGAAGTAATGGGTATGGCGGACAGCTTCGGTCTGGCATTCTACAAGGCCCAGGAAGCGGCGGGCTCACGTCTGCCGCTTCAGGGGGACGTTCTGCTGACGGTGGCCGACAAGGACAAACCGCAGCTGTTGCCGGTGGCGCGGCGTCTGGAGAAGCTGGGGTTCCGTATACACGCCACCGCGGGCACCCAGCAATACCTGCGGGAGAACGGTATCGCGGCCGTGTCGATCAACAAGCTGCACGAGGGCCGTCCCAACATCACGGACGCCATCATCAACGGGGACCTCAAGCTGGTGATCAACACCCCGGTCGGACGCTCGGGCAAGCACGACGACAGCTACATCCGGATGACGGCCATTCAACAGAAGGTGCCGTATGTAACGACCATGGCTGCGGCACAAGCCACGGTAGAGGGCATCGAGGCCAAAGTCCGGGGTGAGGAACAACCCAAGGCCCTGCAGGAATACTACGTCTGACCACGATCTGCGGACATGCTGCGGCCGGCCGTCGACGGTTCCCTCCACGGCCGGCCGCTTTGTTCAGGCCTCGACCGGGTAAGCACCGAACTCACGATGCGCCGCCAGCATGGCCCGGGCATTGGCCAGAGGAACGTCAGCCTGCAGGTTGTGTGCTGTCCCCAGGATATAGCCGCCGCCGGATGCAAGGGCCCGGATCTTGTCGCGGACCTCGGTCCTGACCTCATCCGTGCTGCCGAACGGCAGGGTTTGCTGGATGGACAGTCCGCCGTGAAAGGTGATGCGGCCGCCGAATTCGTGCTTCAGGACGGCCGCGTCCATGCCAGCGGCCTCGGGCTGGAGGGATTGCAGCACGTCCAGCCCGCTGTCGATGAACAGCGGAATCAGAGGACGCACGGCGCCGCAGGTGTGATGCATCACCCGGACACCATAGCTGTGGGCCAGGTCGATGAACTGGGCGAACCCCTGCTGGAGATATTGCTTCCACATGGCCGGGGAGACCAACGGTCCGCTTTGTGAACCGAAGTCATCACCCATGAGCAGCAAATCCAGTTGGCCCGCTGCGGCGTCGAAGATGCGTTCCGCATACTTCAGGTAAAATTCGCGCACTCGCCTGATGACAGCTGCGGCCAGTTCCGGTGCCAGGGCCAGGTCCGCCAGGATCTGCTCCACTCCGCGGAGGTACATGGCCGGTTTCAGCTGTGCCACGCGGTTCAGGCGGTCGCCCATGAATACCGCCACCCGCCCCTGGTCGCGGAACTGCCGGCATTGCTCTGCTATTTCCGTGTACTCGAACCAGTCGGGTGACGGCCAACCCGGATAGGCCGTGATGTCCTCCATCCGGGTGGCCTCCGCCAGAGGCGACACTGCCACTTCCATGTACAGCTCTTCGCCACCGGGCACCGGCACAAGGGAGGGCGTGCGTCGCACGCCCCATATATCCTCTTCCGAGCCGTCTTCATAGCGCCGCAGGGGTGGGCCGATATACCGGGGTCCGGGGAGATAGCGAAGATCGACATCGTTTTCATCCAGGAAGGCTTCGGGAAGCATCTCTGTTTCGGCCCGCAGCTTGTTCCTGAAACCGTTGGACATCCACAAGTCCAGCGGCACTCGGTCCGGTTCCTGATGGTCGAGCGCCAGAAAGGTGCGTTCACGAGAATCCATCGGCAGTAAGCTCCATCCGGTTTACCTGGCCCGCAACTCCGACCAGCGGGCCAGATACTGGTCCAGGTGCGTGCGACCGGCGGCAGCCAACCGTCTCAGCAGACCCTCCAGCTGACTTTCCTCCGCGGCCATGTCGGCGCTGGTCACGTGCCCGGTCAGATGCGCGGCACGGAGCCACAACAGATACGTAGTGATGGCGTCCAGTTCATTGTACGCGACGATGCGACCGATGGCGCCCCGGGCCCAGAGTTCGGCAACGCGATCTCCGGCCAGGTCGATCTTTCCGGGTATGCGGGCCGCGGTGGCCAGCTGGTGCATCGACGGCGTTGCCTTGCCGTACGCCCCGAACAGGGTCTGCAGGTCCACCACCCAGTCTTCGTTGCGGGCGAAGTAGTCTATGCCCTCCCAGGGTTTGCCCGGACGGGCGCAGAATCCCGGCGCCGCGACCCCCTGAACGAAAGCACGCTGGAGTATGATGGGCAGATCCGCGTTGCGGATGTTGTAACCCACCAGTTGGGGTTTACGCTCTCCCAGACCATGCAGTAGCCGCTGCAGCAGTTCGGCCTCCGGAAGGGCGTTGCCGTCGTGGCTGGGCAGGGACGAGAGCTGTAGCTTGATCGCTCCGCTGCGCTCTCTTTGCCGGATAAGTGCCGAGACGGACACGACGCGGCACAACACCGTCTTGAGGTACGGTTGCGGCTCCTCCTCTGTGGCGCCCCCCTCCTTCCACATGTGCTGGATCACTGTCTGGTCTTCCACGGAGCGATCCATTCCGTACACGCGACGGCCGGTATCCGCATCCGGCACCCATTCGGCGTCGATGGCCCAGAGTTCATCGTGGGTGAACTTGATCATGGTCATTCATCCTTCGCCGCCGCTGCAGGTTGTGGGTGACGCAACCGCTATAGGCAGGTGTACACCGCGCTCCGGCGGCTGGCGTCAGTCCGCACCGAGGCGCCGGGGCGTCGTAGCATGCGGCCGGCGCTGGCCGCGGATAAGCTCGCCTATGCATCCCGTCAACCAGAGATAGTGATCCGGCGGCAGACCCTCGAAGGTGAGAAAGGGTGTGATGTCCACGGGTGGATCGTTGCTGCACTTGAATATGGCCGTGCCTTCGTCGATCTCGTCGAACATGGCAACGTACAGCATATCGGCACCGGCGCGGTGCTGCGCCACCGCCTGAGTCCAGAGAAAATCACCGCCCTGGCGCGGTATGGCATTCAGCGGCGCTGCCTCTCCCTGGGTGGCCTTGAGGTTGTGCCAGCTGAAGCCGGGAAACACCACGGGAAGGTAACCCAGGCCGTGCGCCCGGCACCAGGCCATGTCTGCAGGAGTCATGGCGGCGATGTGCCGGTCTGCTGCTTCGGGAGTGTCGTACCGGCCTACCGTCCACGGGCTCACGATGCAGGCCTGCTGGATCACTTGATGCAGCAGGGGATCATCGACCGCATCCCGTGTCAGGCTGCGCCACCAGGTCGGCACGCCAACCAGGACGCAGTTGCCGCCGTACTCCGGATCATCCGACAGAAAACGGATCAGCTCCTGGCATTCCTTCAGCGTGTACGCACGTCCATCGCTGAAGCCGACACCCCAGACGCCCACCACGGGCCGGCCGCGATGGTGCAGATAGGTGGGATCCGCGGTGATTCGCAGACTATCGACCAGTTCGCGCCAGTCCGGCATGACGATCTGATGAATCTCACCAGAACGAAGCCCTGACAGGTCATACATCAGCGCCCAGGCGCGGCCGGTCTGCCGGGCTGCTGCCCGTACGTTGGCGGTCACGAGGTTTCTGTGGTGGCGCAGACGGGGGCGCCGGAGTGATACCCCGAAGCGCTGCAGGAAGACGCCGTCGATTCCGTACTGGCGCATCCAGTCAAAATGTCGCAGGACCGTTGCAGGTACGACCGGACTGAACAGGTACGCCGTGCTGCCGTCCGCATGACGGAAATCCGTAGCGAATTTCTCCTCGGCGCCGAATTCGCTCATTTCGGGCCACAGGTCGAAGGTGACCGTCTCTGGCGTCAGCAGGGATCTGCGGCCATAATGGTGCCACCCGAGATCGGATCCGTCACCGGGGGCCGCGAACCAGCCCTGGTACCCGCACATTACCTTGCCGGTCAGCGTTGGCGGGTCTGCATTCTCCAAGATTCTGCCGGTGTAATCCGCTGTCCTGTCATCATCGGTTTCGGCACGCAGGTCCCGCTCTATCTGAGCCGGACGCGAACCGGCCTCCCGGTTTGGCCCGCATCCAGCCATCACCGTCAACACCGCGGCCAGGATCACCGCCCCCGTGCGGCTGCCTCCGGAGAATCTCATGTCCGATGCCACTGCGGCACCTCCACCGGAGTTCCGCCCGCCAACGCGCTCTGGTGGGCGCACAGCCCGGGCAGGGACATGTCCAGGGCAGCCCGTATGTCCAGCGTTGGCACGGTATCTTCGCGGATGGCACGGATGAAATCCCGTACCATGAAATACTCGGCGGTGCCGTGTCCGCCGGCACCGGCGCCCGCGGGCGCCCGCGGCACATCGGTATTCAGGGGCAGGGTCATCATGCCCTGCAGGTGGGGTACCGAGTCCAGGTACGCATGAGTGCCAAGCGTTTGCGGCGGCCTGGTGGTTTCCAGGCAGCCCCGGCTGCCGTAGATCGAGTAGTAGTGGAACGCAGGCTCGCGACAGACCCGGAAACCGGTGAGTATTTTGATGGTCGCCCCGGTATCGGTCCGGAACAGGCCTGTCTCCGTGTCCCAGCGCCCGGGGCCGGGTTGAAGACGGGACACGGTGGCAAGGCCCACAGCCGAGACGCAGTGGCTGCCCGTGATGGCGAGCAACGGCCCCAGGCTGTGGGTGCAGTAATGGATGGGAGGCAGCGTCATACGCCACGTCGGTTGCCCGTCGCGGGTGGTCAGGGCCCGGCAGTCGTGGATGTACTCGGCCTCCGCGTGGGTCAACTCTCCCAGTTGTCCCGCCTGAAACAGCTGTCGCCAGGCCATGATGTGGGCCCAGTAACAACAATTTTCCGCCAGCATGAACTTCTGTGCGGGATGTCGTTGAACAGCCTGCCATATGGCGTGGCATTGTTCCAGATTTTCTGCCAGGCAGACCTCCTGGAGCACGTGACAGCCGGCCTGAAGGGCGGCTATGGATTGCTCCGTGTGCAGGGGTACCGGTGATGCGACCACGACGGCATCCGGCTTGTGGGACAGCAGATCCTCGTACGTGGCGCAGGCTCTCGCGCGGGGAAACTGCGCGCTGAAGGACTCCCGGGCCGCTGTGTCTGGGTCGCAGCCTGCGATGATGGCGCAATCCGGAAAAAGCGGGAAGACACGCGCGACACTGAGACCACGCCGCAATCCACTGATGCCAACCGTCAAGGTCATGGCCTTCTATCTCCGAATACCGATGTGCCGGCCGTATCCCCGTAAGGTGCCTGCTGGCTCCTCGCGGCACGCCGGCACGCGATGCCGGCAGTGATACCTCAAAAAGGTCGCCAGGGTCTGCTCTCGCTGCAATGCGCTTGCCGGATTTTCCTGTTCAGGGCCGCCGCGCCGACGCATGTCGCGTCGACGCCTATGAGTCGATACCTATAATGAGTATGCCGATGGCCGATAATGCGTATATTGTACGGGTGCGGATCGGTGTTGGCCAGGTTGGACCAGGGATGCGGCAGCGCCAGGCCGTCGGCTGCACAGTACCTCCGGATTCAACCCGGGCGAGTCCGAAACGCCGGGGTTTGCCTGCGGCGCACCCGTGGGCTTACTCTATTCGAGGCCCTGATTCACCGGGACATGAGGCATGGAGAGCCTCCTGTCGCATCAGGGCGGAGAGTCTGTGGTTGCATGAGCGTGCCGCGCGATGGCGCGGTTGCGCGGCAACGTGCTCTTCTACATTCCATGACGAGGAGGGTTTCATCCATGAAGACGTTGTACTCATTGGCCTCATGTGTCATCCTGATCCTGGCGGCGACGGGTTGTGGAGACAGTAACGACAAAAAATCCACCGGTCCCACCGATCCGGGCGTGCAGGATGCCGACTATGCCATCATGGCCATGATTTTCAGCGGCGGCGAAGCTGGGATGGCCAAACCCGCCCAGACGCCCTATATCGGTGCCATGGTATCCGTATTCCGGAATCCTGGCGACAATGCCAACGTGGACGACTGGCCCATGCAACAAGCTACCGATGTCAAGCTGATCGGTGCGCGCGAGATCCCGCTGCAGGAAATGTCGTTCGGCGATTATTTCTACTACTACACACCGGAGGATCAGCCGCTGGCGCCCGGTGAAACCTACCGATTGCGCCTGACCATAGACGGTAGAACGGTGACCTCCACCAAGACGGCAACCGCCATGGAGCCGCTGCGGATCACCACCGAGGACTATCAGGTCATCGATGTGGGCCAGTCCTTCGAAGTCGCCTGGACAAACGTGGCGCACACCGCCGGCTATGCGGTCGCGGTCGCTTACTGGGATGAAGATAGCTGGGACGATGAACCGGACTCGGAGACCGTCATTCTGGTTGGCATGAACACGAGACACACGTTGAGCGGCAGCCTGTTCGACCAGGACGGGGAGTATGGGATCAACGTCATTGCCTACGGTGAATCCATAGCCCCTCACATTGCCAACTGGGAACACTGGGCGCATGACATCCCACCGGTGTACGAATTCGACGATTCCCGCATTCTGGGCACTTTCTTCGCCGTATCGAGTGACGAGATCACCCTGTACGTAGGCGAAGAAGGGGATGACTGGGACGATCGCGATGACTGGGATGACTGGGACGATCACGACGACTGGGATGACTGGAACGATGATCATTTCGACAACGGTCCCACCGGCCAGATTCCGGTAACCGTGTCTTCGGGAACCCAGCCGGAGATCAGCTGGAGTGGTGGTAACATCATGATGCTGATGGTGTTGGCCGACGGTTCGGATGGTGAGATGTGGTACCTGCTCAGCACGACAGGGCTTTCGTCGCCGATTACCTATGGGAACGTGCCCGCCGGTGCCATGGAGATGGTCCCGGCGCGTCCGCTGACCCCAGGCACGCGCTACCAGGTGATTGTAGTGGGCGAAGAGGGCGAGGTGGGTATGGCCATGTTCACCCCGTGAGGTGCGCCGGTGTGGCTGTTCGTTGTCCTGGGGTCCATGCTCTGTTGGTCGTGCGGCGACGCCGATCCGGCCCCTACAGCGCCGCAGGCTATGAGTCTGATGCGGCTTGCCGGGAGCAACCAGTACGGCCTTGCGGGTGAGGCGCTGGCTGAGTCCCTGGCAGTGGCCGTGACCGATGCGGCCGGGCGGGCAGTGCCCGGCCAGCGGATCGACTTCGAGATCGTCCAGGGTGTGGGCAGCCTTG
>SLHA01000111.1 GCA_007136405.1 Candidatus Latescibacterota bacterium | reverse complement strand
CCGCTGTCGCCGTCCTTGACCAGCTCCGGCGTGCCGCCGACCCGCGTGGCCACCACCGGCAGGCCGCACGCCTGCGCCTCCAGGACCACGTTGGGCCGCCCTTCGGAGCGGCTCGGCAGCACCAGGACATCGGCTGCCTGCATCCAGGTCTGCACGGTGGACGACGGCTGCCGGCCGGTGAAGCACACCTGACCGGCCACGCCCAGTGCCGTCGCCTGACGCGCCAGCGCCTCTCGAGCCGGCCCGTCGCCGACCAGCACCGCCAGCAATCGTGGCGCCCGGACTCCGGGCCCACCGTACATCGCGGCCATTTCCGGTGCGCATCGCGAACCCGCCTCTGATCTGCCGCGCCCCCCAGCCAAGCAGCGACCTGCGGCTCCGCCCTTACCGGCCTCCGGTGATTCTGCCGCGCCGGCAACCATGGGCGCGGCGTCCGCAGCGGCTGCGCCATCCGCAGCGGCCGCCACATCATCCTCGTCCCGCTCATCTCTGCTTGGTTGATGCCGAACACTCCTGCCGGGGTGATGCCGCTCACCTCTGCCGGGGTGATGCCGAACACTCCTGCCGGACGCTGGGAGCAGCGCCGCCAGCTCCGGCAGCGACGCGATCAGCGTATCCACCCCCTTGACGGGAACCAGCAGACCCACAAACAGCACGATGAAGGATTCCGGCGGCAAACCCAATTCCCGGCGGGCCGCCTCCGGCTCGCCCGGCTGGAACCGGTCATCCACTCCGTTGTACGCGATTTCCACTTTTGACGCCGCCACGTTGCCCGCCACCAGCCTGCCAGCGATATCCGCGCTGACCGCCACCACCGTGGCCATGCGACTGTAGATCCACCCGTGCAAGCGCTGCATCAAACCCTGGCCGGCCAGGTGCATGTCGCTGCCGCGCACGGTCAGCAGCAAAGGCCGCCGCCACAGGCGCGTGGCCGCGTACCCCACCAACCCTGAGATGGTCCAGTGGCAATGCACGACGTCGCTGTGACGCGTGGCCCACAGGGCGCGCCACCAGAATCCCAGCAGAAACAGCGGCACCTGCAGCCGGGCAAGCCGACCGGTCTTCACATTCGTCGGTATGCCTCCACCATAAGCCACTCTCTGCCATTGGGTTGGAATCATATATCTGAATCTCTTGATGAAGACACCATCCAGGGTCTCGCAGCGTGGCAGTCCCTTCTCGTGCGGTGCCACCACCACCACCTCCACTCCTCTGGCCACCAGCGCCCGGGAGAGTTCGAACACAAAGCTGCCGAAAAGATCACCCCGCCAGCGCGGGAATCCGGTAGTCAGCATGCATACCTTCATAGGTCTCCAACGCACACGGCGTGCCTGAGACAGCCGACATGATCGACGGCTGCTCTCATCATCGACAAACAACCCACCATGGCCCACGCACCAACGATGGCCGCCATGATGCACCGGCGTTCGGTGCCGGCCGATTGCAGGTAGCGGCATGGCCTTCTTTGTCATTACGGATCATGCACCGGCGGCAAGACACGATGTCTACTCGCTCTCCTGCATGTCGTACAGCATGGCAAACAACAGGAACTGAATCCCCATGATGATGAGCAGCGCGCACATCACCGCGCGCGGTCCGCTGACCCCGATGCCGACCCACTGCTGGTAAATGAGAAAGAAACCATACAGCACTCCAAGAGGCAGAAACGTCATGCCAAAAACGAAAAAGAAAAACAACGGGTGAAAGTCGCGGATGAGGTACTTGGCGAACAGACGCCAGAAGAATCCGCGCACCAGCATCGGCGATACCTGCATCATGTACTGGAATCCTTTGATCTGGGACTGGCGTTCGCCCTCCAGGTAGATCGGCCGCCGCGGCACGTCCCGGACGCGCAGGCCGTACGCGTTGAGCCGCACCAGGTAGTCCATGGGATATCCGTACGCCTTCCAGGCCTTGGACCAGTCTACCATGTCGATGGCGCGCTTGTTGATCGCGGTGTACCCGTCCACCACGTCGAAGATCTTGTAGAACCCGGAGGCCACTTTGGTCAGAGCCGATATGACGGCATTGGGGAACAGCCGGGTCCACGGCATGTCCTCCAGGCGGAAATCCGGCGTCAGGAACCGGTTGCCCTTGGCGTAGTCCACCTGTCCCGCCACCACGGGATCCAGCAGATCTGTGACCTGATCCAGCGGCATCTGGTTGTCACCGCCCACGACCACGGTGATGTCGAATCCGGCCGCCGAGGCCTTTCGGTATCCCGTGATGATGGCCTGGCCGACACCGATATTGCCCTCATGCTGCACCAACTCGATGCGCGCATCCCGGGCGGCGCGTTGACGCACCACATCGGCCGTAGCGTCTGTGCTGCCGTCGTCGATGACATAGATGTGATCGATCAACTCCGGCGCCGCGTCGACCGTGGGCCCGATGAGTCGCTCCTCGTTGCGCGCCGGAATCACCAGCGCGATGGACTTGTCTTTATACACGCTGTTCTCTCCGTCTCCCTTGATGGTACCACGATATCGGATCAGCGGAGGCGCCCTCCTGGAGGCGCCCTGTATTCACCTTCCGGCTTTCCATTCGCCCTGCCCTGATAGGCCTTATCCTGGAGTAGGAAGCCACTGCTATCCTATCCCGCCGTGCGCGCTATCGCAATCAGCCCTCTCCCCCAGGGCAGGCGTCCGAACAATTCGTCCACGCGCAGCACTGCCGCCAGGCTGTGCATCACCAACGGATGCCGGCCGCAGCGCGTGTCGATGCGGCTCTCCCGCTGAGCCGCTGGACCGCCTGCCGTGCGCCGCACCCACGGCGCGAACAGCAGGCGGTGGTACAGGCGTCCCATGGGGAACCCCCAGGAGCGCACCAAAAGTACCTCGAGGCCGTGGTCTCCCAGCAGGCGCATCAACTCGCCGCGTGCGTAGCGCTTGACGTGACGCGCCCACTCGTCCGTGTGGTCCCATTGCCCGGGGCCCAGCGGTACGCTGACGGCGCAGATTCCGCCGGGGCGCAACAGACGCCTGAACTCGGCTACCGCGGCGGCATCGCCGCCGTGTTCCGGCAGCACGTGCTCGAGCACCTCGCCGCAGATGATACCGTCGAAGCTCCCGTCATCGCACTGGATGCGGGTCACCTGGCCTTGGTGAATGTCCAGCAGGCCGGTCACACCCAGTCGCATCGCCCGTTGCCGTACCAGCGCCACGAAATCCGCCGCCGCCTCCACCCCGGTCACCGCATACCCAGCGCGCAGCAACTCGAACAGCATGCTGCCGCTGCCGCTGCCGGCATCCAGAACCCGGCCCCGGCGTAGATGCCGGCGGAAATGGCGTAACAGCAGCCGTTCGCGATACAGGTGTATTGGCCCGCGAATCTCGTATTCACCCCACCGCGTGGGTGCTATCCCCGTGTCAACCTTCATCGCCGACCTCCCGCAATGTCCGCCCGCCCCGGGCATCGCCACTCATCTACGTTCGCTTCCTGCCGTGTCGCATCGACGCGATCCGCGGCAGCGCTCCCTGTCGACCTCCTGCAGTGTCCGCAGCAAGGCCCGTCCCACCGTCGCCGGAGCCGCCTGTTCGACGTAAGCCCGGTGCCCTTCTGCGGCCAGCCGAGTCGCCAGGTGAGCATCATCGCGCAGCCGCAGCAAGGCTCCGGCCAGCGCCGCCGGGTCTCCCGGCGCGCACAGGATGGCCGATTCTCCGTCGCTCAACAGCTCGCGAATGGCCGGCCCATCCCGGCTGACCACGGGCCGCGCCAGGGCCAGGGCACCCAGAACCTTGTACGGGATCACCCGCGCCGCCTTGGCTGTGACGCCGAAGATCCCCAGACAGACATCGGCGGCCAGCACCTGCCGGCGCAACTGCGCCGCGTCCATCCAGTCCGTCCGGAATTCGACGTTCTTCAACTCCAGCTGCGCGGCCAGCCGGCGCATGTCCGTCAGCAACTGTCCAGCACCGATCAACCGGAATCGTACCCCTTGTTCTTCCCGCAACCGATGCGCCGCCCGCAGGATCACATCGACACCGTGCAGCGGCACATAAGTACCGAAGAACAGCACCTGCAACGGGCCTGGGGTTGTGCTCGACCCCACCGCATCACCAGCCGTTGTCACTTTGCTCCCAGGCGGTGTCATCCCCGATGCAGCGCCGGATGCCGCACCCGCGGTTGGCTGCTCCGCGACGGGCTGGTTCGGCGCGCCGGTCCCGGTGCTCCCTGCCGATGCCGGCATCATATCGCAAAATTCATGCCCCACGAAACTGCGCTGGAAGCGTGTCCTGGGCAGTTTGAACACCTGCGCGTAGTGCCGTGCCTGCGCCAGCGTGTCCACCAGCACCACATCAGCTGCATCGAAAGCCCGGCGGTCCACCCATCTCAACAGTCGCGCCCGCCAGGACCCGGCAGACGCCTGTTCCCGGTCCGCCACCACGGTATCGTACAGCGAGATGAAAGCCACCAGGGCGATAGGGCGGCGCCGGCGCAACCCCAGCAGCCGGGCCCATATCATATCCACGTACCCGGGATACCCGACGATGATCCAGTCGCACGGGCCGGCAGCGCGGTACCGCCAGGCGAGCTGCACGTACCGGGGCAGCGCCCGCACCGCCTGCATGGCCAGGGTCCACGGTCGCGCCCGGGCGTACACCTCGTGCAGCCTGCCCGTCCACAGCGTTTCATGGCACTCCTCCACATGAGCGCCGGCCTGCCGCAGTGCCGTCAGCAGGAAGCGGTTGACCGGGTATCCGGGCACGAGCGTGCCGGTGCCAAAGAAGAGCACGTTCATTCCGTCTCACGCTCGAAGCGCATCTGGGCGATCTGTTCAGCGATCAAGCCCATCATGAAAATCATCACGGACGTGGTGAACAGCAGCATGGACATGTTGGTGAAGCGATGCTGCGTCCAGAAGGTGTAGCCATAGTAGCCCACACCCATCAGAAACAGGTAGACCGACACCGGCAAAAAGATCCGCAGCGGCGAGAACAACATGCAGATCTTCATGATGACCAGCAGGAACCGGGTGCCGTCCGTGGCCAGGCTGATCTTGCTGCTACCCTGGCGTTTTGCCGCCTCGATCGGCAGATAACAGACGCTGAAACCGGCCCGCATCAGGCACAGCGTGATGGTCGTCGGATAGGAGAATCCGTTGGGCAGCAGATTGACGAAGCGGCGAGCCACGTCGCGCCGAATGGCGCGTAAACCGGAGGTCAGATCATCGATGCAACGTCCGGTCACGTACCCGGCAAAGCGGTTGTACAGCAGGTTGGCCAGACGCCGATGCCACCCTGCCTGGGAGGCGCTGTTACGCGCCCCAACCGCCATGTCGTAACGCTGACAGGCATGCATGAAACGCGGTATGTCGCCGGGATCGTGTTGCCCGTCCGCGTCCATGAACAGGAGGATGCGCCCTCTGGCCGCACGGATGCCGGTCTTCACCGCGGCTCCGTTGCCCATGTTGTAGGGATGCTCGATCAGCCGCACCCGCCCATCACCGGCGCGTCGCACTTCCCCGACCGTGTCGTCATCCGAACCATCCGACACCACCACCACTTCATGCTCAACGTCCATACTGTCCAGTTGCCGCAGCAAGCGCGCGACCACGGCGCCGATGGACGCGGCTTCGTTGTAAGCGGGGAGGATGATGCTGACGTCGGGCTGATCCGGGTTGATCATCTGGGCATCGGGTCCGGACAGGCGGCGCCAGACCAGCGCCGCTGGCCGGACGGTTGGCTGTTGCGCGTATACCGTAGCCGCCGGCCGTTCGTGTATCGGGGTCTCACCATGGTCTCATTCGTCGAAAAGGACAAAATCCATATCCAGTGTGTCGCGCACCGTCTTGACCTGGGCCACAATCTCGGCTCGCCGGGGCCGTCCATCTCCCGGACTGCGCAGTTCGGCCACGGCCAGACCGTCGCGGGTCAGGCTGCTGGCGGTGATACGGCCGGCTGTGGTGGCAAAGACGACCAGCGTACTATCCGCGGCCGGATTGCTGCCGAGGCGCACGGTAGCCCAGACCTCCGCCGTGGAGGTTGTGTCCAGCACGGAGACGCGTTGCGGAAAGACCGCCAGTTCCAGCGTCATGGTCTCGTCCGAGGAGCGGGTAGGGGCCACGAACAGCGCACAGCTATGGGTCGACAGCGTAACGCTGGCGCAAATCAGCAGGACGATGGTAGACCGGCGGATCATCGCCGGAATTCCGGTGGTATCCAGTCGAACCGGTCCGCCAGATCGGCCAGCAGGCCGGCGGCCAGGTCGTCGATGGCCCGGGTCTCCACTTCGTTCAATTGCGGCGCCGTCGGAGCGCTGGTGACGTCGCGACGATCGGCAGGCAACAACCGCAGGCGCTGCTGTACCCGGGCACTTCCCTCCACCTGGTCGATGACGGTCCGCCGCGGGATCTGGTCAGCGTCGAATTCGAGTACGCGGTAGTGCAGTCGCAGCGCCACCCGCGCCTCTGGCAAGCGATATACAAAGGGAACCAGCGGGCCCGCCAGCCGCTTCACCGCATATTTTTCCAGCTCGCCGGTGATCACCACGTCCAGCTGTAGCTTGCGCGCCAGTTCGGCCGCCTCCACAGGGCGCAGGTAACCATGATGCGTCACGTCAGCATACCGTTCGAGGTCGACGAATTCCAGGTTTTCGTATGGCGCCAGCTGTCGCCTGAGCCGTTCGACCAGCCGATCACCGGCGCGCACATCGGCGAAACCCGAGAAACCGACCACCGCGATGCGATGGGTACGCTCCGGCGCATAGGGCAGCTGCACCGGCGGCTGCGGCTGGTACAGCGTGAACCGATCCACCAGGCCTCTGGCCCGGGCCAGTCTGCCGTGCATCCGTAACCCTGCACTCAGCCTGTGCGCATCCTTGTGCTCCGCCAACCCCCATTCCTGGTTGACTTCCACCTGCAGACCCCGGTACACATTCAGCCGGACGCCCGCTTTCACCGCGGCCACTGGCTGGGATTCCGCCGCGACCGCAACGCGCGACCAGTATTCCGCATTCACGCTGGCCCAGCGGTGACGGCGTCCGAGTTCAACACCGGTGCCGTACACCAGTTCCGGCATGATTTGTGGATTTCTCGACAGTAAATAGCCTCCGTTGAAGTACAGCGAGGCCCATCGCCCGTGCACGTCCGCCAGCAGCTTCACTCCGGCATCCACGCTCCCGCTGCTGAAAGACCGGATACCGCCGTCGAATCGATCCAGAGCGTGTTCGCCCTGATACCCCAGCGGCACGCCCACGAGTACCTGGACGGCCGTGTAGAAACCTGCCGGTACACGCCCTGGCAGCGCCAACTTGACGCCGAACACCGGATCCCCGGTGCCGTATTTGTAGTGTTCGCCGGCCGTGTCCAGCATGAAGGGAAACACCAGGCTGACGTCCAGATGGGCAGTGAGACCGTAGGCCAGGGACGCCATGCCGGTATGGGCTCTGCCGGCGCCCAGACCGGGTAGATACACCAGACGCGACTGGTTCAGTACCCCGACACGGGCATGCCAGGTTCCCAGCGGTTCGGCCCCGTGAATCGCGGTCAGTCCCTGTCCGGCCGCCGGCGTCCAAGCCGCATTCACGAGCCGGCCCGGCGAATCCAGCGAGGCCTGCGCCCAGGCACCGGCCACCACCAACCAATTCAGGACTAGAGCACGCACCAGGGTCGGATGGGACAGGTGAATTCTCACGGTGAACTCGCCCCTTCCACATGCAATTCAGCCACTACTACGCTCAGCGTCCGGATCAGCTGGGCCGGATCCGCGTACCGATAGGCAGGCCGCACCAGGCGAACCTGCGCCGCGGCGTTGTGAGGATCGGCGCGTTGTGCGTCACTGTAGTACTGCAGATTGACATAGGCATCGGCCAGCAGCATGCGTACATGGCGCGTGTCCAGGCGGTCATGTCCCAGAGAACGTCCGGCTGCATCCTGGCGCAGCGCTGAGTTATACTGGCTATCGGCATGCAACGCCGTGAGGCCGAACTGTACCGCGTTGGCGTACCGGTGTTCTGCCAGGGCCACCCCGGCCGCACCGACCCAGGCATCCGCGTTGTCCCGGTCCAGGGAGGTAGCCTGCTGAAAGAATTCCCTGGCCTGATCCAGTTCATGCAGACGGAATGACGACCAGCCGATACCGTTGCAGGCTTCTGCCTGTATCGTCTGCCGGATACTGGCAGCGCCTGCCAGCCGCTCCGCCTGGCTCAATACCGTGGTGAAAGACTCCATGGCGGCATCGAAGCGTCCCTGGTTGTATTCGGCCCAGCTCAGACCCAACTGGGCATACGCCTTCTCCTCCTGACGCCGGATGGCCTCGGGCCCCAATCCCGTACCTCCGCCGCAGCCCAGTCCTGTCAGGCACAGGCTCAGACACGGCCATATCGCGACACGGAACCAGAGCTGGGTCATCGACATCCTCACTTGACCAAAGTCAGCCGCCGAACAAACCGGTTGTCGGCGGTTTCCAGCAGATAGACATACACCCCGCTACCCACCGGCCGGCCGGCGTCGTCGCATCCGTCCCACACCACCTGGTGGTGTCCGGCGTGCATCCCGCCGGACACCAGCCGGCGCATCCGTTGACCACCCAGATTGTAGATGCTCAGATGCACCTGCACGGCATCCGGCGACTCACCAGGTGCCGGAGCCAAAGCAAACGGGATGGTGGTGGCCATGTTGAACGGATTGGGATAGTTCTGTTGCAGGCGGGTGTGCTCCGGCCGCGGCCACCCGGTTGCTTCCCAATCCAACCGGGCCCGGTTGCCGGCACGATCCTGCGCCTGCATGCTGAGCCGGTTTGTTCCCGGCTCCAGCGTCAGCTGCAGCGTCCAGCGGCTGTTGTCGCTGGAAAACTGCCCGGCCAGCGGCGCACCATTCCACCGAGCCTCCACCGCCTGCGGATCCAGACCGCTGCCCTGGTCGGTGACCTCCACCTGCACACGGCCCGTACTGGCGTCCGGCTCCGAGAGCCGGATCCGGGGCGCATGCAGATCGATCAACACTCCGTACGTGCCGGCCCGGTCCCATGTTAGGGGTTCGTCCATTCCGCCGGCGAACACCCAGCCGGTATCTGTCTGCCGGTACACCGCCTGACCGCGCGCGGCATGATCGCCCGCCACCCGCAGCGTTCCACTGTACGCCAGCCGCAGGTCCGCCGGCATGATGCGGATGATCCGGTGCAGCTGCAGTTCGTCCCTGGCCGCCACACAAGCCGCGGCGTCCCGTGCCAGCACCGACCGGGCCGCCGCTGACCCGGTGTCATCTCCAGGATAGTCCTGGTCCATGAGCACCACGGTGGCGCCACCGGGCAGAGACCCGGCGGGCACTTCCAGCACGGTCCCGCCGTGCGCCACAACCATGGGCTTCCCCACTTCCATCGTGCCGATGGCGACCGAAACAGTGTCGGCGATATCGCTTCCCATCACCGTGCGCGCCTGAGCCTGGAAATGCACCGTGCCGGACGCACCCGGGTTCAGGGCGGTACTACCGCTCCATATCAGAACCCCCTGAGTCTCCAGATCGGTTTCGATCTGCCGCATCACCAATACGCTGTCGCTGGTGTCGAACGTCTGCAGGACGTTCGGCGTGTTGACCAGAGGGCGCCGCGCGAGGACGAACACATTCATGTAACGGGGGTTCAGAGGGTTCGGTACCACCTCGAGCACCAGCGTCGAAGCATCGGTGGATTCGAGCACCGTGACCACCATGGTCCCGGTGGCA
Source organism: Candidatus Latescibacterota bacterium (assembly GCA_007136405.1). Taxonomy (GTDB): domain Bacteria; phylum Latescibacterota; class UBA2968; order UBA8231; family UBA8231; genus SLHA01. Next base: position 22,457 of record SLHA01000111.1, on the reverse strand, counting down.
CGGAATCCGGCCCCCGCCTCGGCGGTGAAACGCAGCGTGTCGATCCCCGCACTCGCTTCTAGGCCTTTGATCCGCAACCGGTGCGGCGGCTGCGCGTCGATCTCCGGTTGGGTGAAACGTTGGCCGGAGACGCTCCAGCGCAGCGAAGCCGGAACCACGCCGTCTTCGAGCAACTCATCCGGAACGAACGAGTCAAGCACCACCGTCGTGTCCACCTGGCCGCTGCCGATGACCATGGCCGGCAGCGGTTTCAACTGCAGCTCAGCCATATCCGGGCTCAAGGCGACGATGCGCAGGGTATCCCGGCCGGTAACCTGCTCGCGTGTGTTGCGGGCCAGCAGCATGACCTGCGCCGTGCCCGTGTCACGCGCTGTGGCGAACAGTTGCCGTTCCGGTGTGATGGCGGCGAACAGACTGCCGGTGTCGCTCAGGACCTGCAAGCTCCAGGTCACCACCGAATCCGGATGCGTTTCCCGATCCTCGATGTATACGTCCAGAGGGTCGCTGGTATGGCTCCCTCCGGCAACGAAATGCATATCCGGGACGGGCAGCAGCCGAAGCATGCCACGATCGTCCACCACCCGTATCATGCCCATGGCCGACTTGACCCGGCCCAGCGTATCCTGCGCGGAAACCCGGATCGTATCCATGCCGGCCTGGAGCCCGAATGCCGACAACACATTATCCGCTCCGAGTTGCGGCAGCGAATGATTGCCGCCCACCCGCGATACGTCCCAGGAGATGCTGGGATCCGGAGGTATGACGAAGTCGTCGAGATCGATCAGGTCGATGAACTGGCCGACCGGTACCACCATGTCCAGGGGCAATGGCCTGATAGCGAACTCCCCGCCACCGGGATCACCGCCTGAGCGAATGGTCACCAGCATCGTGTCCTGGTCCGCCGCACCGACTGGATCCGTGACCCGCAAAACCACCGTTTCGGTGGTGAATTCGGCATCGAGGGGCACACTGAACGTGATCACGCGCGTCTGCGGGTCGATGGCGATCTGCAGATTGCTGGTGTCGTAGGTCGGCAGAGCCTCCCAGAACATCTGGTCATCGTCGTGATCGGCGTCGTAATAGTAGTCGTCCAATACGATATCGTCGTGCACCTCACCGCGATCCAGGATCAGATTCGGTAACCCACCGACGACCGGACGGCCGTCCGAACTGTAGATACGCAGCTTGAGCACATCAGACTGGTTGGACGGATCCGTGACGGTCAACAGGACGGCCTCGTACCCGACAAAATCCGGTGGCGCCGCGACGCGGAGCACGCGTTGGGCGTCGATGCGCAGGTCACTCCGATGGGTTGGCGGCGGATGCAACCAGACCAGATCCTCGTCTGGATCGTCCGGATCGTCGACATAGTCGTCCAGGGTCGTCGTATGTGCCGGTCCGCCAGGCTCCAGATCGATCTTGAGTTCGCGCGGATACACCACCGGCGGCAGAGCCTTGCTGGCGGTGAAGAAGAGGACCACCGTGTCCGTCAGGTATGTCGGGTCCTCTGGATCCGTGATCGTGAAGGAGACGCGGCCCGTGCCGGCGTACCCCTCGGCGCCGTGTACGGTGATGGCCTGGGTCGTGTCCACGGGTTCTGTACTCACGGTGAAATGCCCGTTGGGATCATCCACCCAGGAAAATTCCAGGCTGTTCAGATGCACGTTGCGTACTGCAACGATCTCGTCCAGCCGGTAAACCCGGCTGCCGCCGATGGACACTTTGGGATTCCTGTCCGCTATGACAAACCGTGGAGGCTCCTTGACCATGTCCACGGTGACCATGAGGCGCAGGGAATCCTCGGCGCCGTACCGATCCCGCACCACCACCTTGAGCGAATCCCGACCGCTGTAGTTCTGCCGGGACCAGATCAGCAATTCGCGGGTATCCGGATCGACGCGGGCCCGCAGGTCGTTGCGGTCGGTGAAGGCACCGTAACTGAGTGCCGCGTAGGTCAGCTCGGTGCGCGGATCCTCGACGTCTTCGTCCTCGGCGATGGTGTGCAAGGCGATCCAGCGGTACGCCAGATCGCGATTGAGGGCGCCGTCATCACCGATGAACGGATGCTGGTTCTCCGGGAAGCGGACGCTGTCCCGCTTGACGCCGTACGCATCCGCCTCCAGGGTGAAACGCGGTGGATTGTTGACGATCACGCGGATGATCTGGGAAGCCGATAGAGGCGGAAAACCCGGCACCCGGGCCTCCGGCTCGGTAGCGGTGAACACCACCTGCTCGCTGCCGATCCATCCCGGCTCCGGTGTGATGGTGACCCGCCGGGTCACCGGATCGATCTCAATACCCAGATGATCCAGATGGTCGGGCGCGTAGCTCCAGCGCAACGAGTCCATGGGTGCGGACGTGTGGATCACGTAGGTATCCAGTCGGCCGATGGTGACGCTGTCCGCCTGGCCCGGACGCAGAATCACATCCGGCATCTCGCGCAGGGTCACGCCGCTGACATTGATCCACATGCCGTGCACCGTGTTGAAACGCCGTTCCGTGATGCCGTCGGACAGCACCAGGCGCGTCTGCCGGATGGGCGAGTCGTCGATGGTCAACCGGCCGTTCTCGATGGGCGCCACGCAGACGAGTTGCACGGTGGCCACCACGCCGGTCCCGGTGCGCTCCCGGTTGGCGCCGCCGCCAACCACCGCCGAATACTCCAGTTGCTGTCCCGGCAGTGTCCGGGACACGGGATCCGTAGGCGGCAGAATGAGATTGCTCCACTCCCCGGCGCCGGCGAACAGCGATCCCGCCTGGTAAGGCTGCACACCGGGTGCCTGGGGCGCCTGGTCGATGACCTGAAACGCGTCTTCCGGGATGGTCATGAAGAAGGAGATTCCCGCAGCCCGTACCGACTGCAGATCGGCCCACACCTCCACGGTGACCACATCGCCCACCGCCACCGAGACGTTCGTGCTATGCGTATGCTGTTGGCGCAGACGCAACACCTGAGCGCCTGCCTCGGACACCGGGCCGGCACCCGCCAGAACGATGGCGGCGAGTAATGCGGTTCGTAGGGTGGTGGAGCCCATGCTTACGCTCCATACGGGTTTTCCGAACGGTCCACACGGCATTGCCTGCCGGGTTGCACAGCAAAATCCGCGCCTGTGCCCTGAATGTACCTTGCATTCCCGTCCGGCATCACCTCCGCCGCTGTCCTGGACGGCTACCGGCCCAGACGACAAGAACCCGTTCGCCCGATTTCGAGGCGGTGCGGGAACGGTTGCTGCCCGCAGCGGAATATTGTGCCGCCCACCACACAGTTGCGCCGCCCCTTACACGGTTGTGCTGCTTGCTAGGCGGTTGTGCTGCCTGCTCCTTAGTTGTGCAGCCCGCTACACCGATGGCGCGACGCTGCGCGCCGCATGCGAAGGCACGAAGCGCCGCCGCATGCGAGAGCGCCGCCTGCCGCTGCATAGGAAGGGCGCCGCAGGACAGGATCCTGCGGCGCCCGCAACCAATGAAGGGGAGATTCAGCCTGACCTGCTACTTGATCAGCGTCATCTTGCGGATCTGGTTGAATTCACCGGCTTCCAGGCCGTAGAAATACACCCCCGAGGAAACCTCCTTGCCGTTTTCCGTGGTGGCATCCCACAGGATGCGGTAGGAACCTGCCTTCATCTGCTGATCGACCAGCGTGCGTACCGTCTGACCGAGCTGGTTGTAGATGCGCAGCCGGACGTCGCGCGTGGTGGGAATGTCGAACCGAATCTCCGTCGACGGGTTGAACGGGTTGGGGTAGTTCTCGTACAGCGTCACTACCTTGGGCAGCGCCTCGGCGCTGGCCGTCCGCAGTGGCGTTCCCGCGTACCCGCTGTTGACCAGTTCTCCACCGACGATCTTGATATCACCCGGATCGTCGGTGAGGCTGACGAACCGGACCCGGGCCAGATCCCCATCACCACTGGCCGACCAACCGTTGCCTATACGGCCACCGGTGATATCGATGCGTCCAGGTTCCTCCCTGTAGAAGAAGAGCGACCCGTGTGGATTGGACGCGAAGATATCGCCCTCGGTGACCCCGTCGTCACCGCCCACGGGCTGCACCCGCCGCGGATCGTAACCCAGAGACAGCCCGAAGGCCATCACGTCAGCGGCATCGTGAAGACGGGCGGTAACCTCGAACATCCTGCCCGGCCACCAGCCGTCGACACCATCCACACCCAGGATTTCAACGATGGCGGCGCTGTTGTCACCGGCAGCATGGCTGGGCCTCCACACCGGTGCGGCGCCGTACCCCTCGTTGCCGAAGTTGGTGGTCACAAAGCCCAGATCCAGAGCGTTGATCACACCATCCTGGTTGATGTCCGCACTACGCACGTACTCCGGATCCGCTGCCGTCTTGTTCCAGAGTTCGAAGATGAAGTTGGCGTCGGCGATGTCGATCCGGTTGTTGCCGATGGCGTCTCCGCCGCGCAGGTACCCGAGCGGAGTAGCCGGTGACAGGTTTCCCAGCAGGTCCGATCCGTACGTCGGGTCCACGGTAGTGGTCATGCCATTGAACAGATGCAGGGTATCCGTGCGTCCGGTGACGTATCCCGGCGCCTTCACCGTCATCTCGTAGATACCCGGCGGGATTTCCTCGAGCACGAAGGTGCCGAAGTTATCGCTGATCACCCAGACCGAATCGCTCAGGGTGATCTGCTCGGATCCGTACTCGCTCTGGGTGATGATTTCGTCCAGGCGCTCGATCCACAGGGTGTCTCCATCCTGCCTGGTCGTAGAGCTGCGGCGTCGTTCCTGCCAGATCCGCACCAGCTCTGGAGCGGTGCTCAACGTATCCAGTCTGATGGTGTTGGCGATGACATAATACGGATCCGTGATGTTGTGCGTGCTGCCGATCTCGCGCAGGTGGATTTCCAGGGTATCGCTGTAGCTTACCGAACGTCCCTCCAGGGGCACGGTGGCGAACAGCCTGGCCAGTGGAGTCAGTTTGATGTGCGTGTCCCTGGCCGGCGCGGCCATCGACTGATTGCCGCGACGCAGTGCAGTGCGGCGACCGGCTTCGTTGGCCCACACCAGCGTGGTGTCCAACGGAGCCCCGGCGGAGAACTGGTTGACCCGCAGCTGCAGGGTGGCTGCCACCTGCGAGCTGTCCCCGGACGCGTTGCCGATCACCTCGCCGATGACGATGCTCTCCACGAAGTTGAGTTTGATAAACTCGTCGTTCCCCGGCGTGGTGTCGTTCTGCGCGATGGTGCTGGGTGTCTGGAAGGCGCCGCTGGCGTTGGCGAAAGGCTGCAACCCTTCCCTGTCCGGATCCTGATCGATGACCTCGAAGAACCGCCGCGGCACGTCCAGATGGAAGGCCATCAGATCCACCGAGCTGTTCTGCGAGTTGACCATGACCTGGAAATCCAGCGTATCGCCCGAACTGGCGGTCAGCACGCTGGGTGACAGTTCGATGCTGTGGATCGCCGCCGACCCTTCAATGCGGAGCGCTCCCGGCGATCTGGAAAGCACGGCTCTCTGCGCCTGGGAGCCGATACCCGAGCCGATGGAATCGATACTCGTGTTGATTGTGCGCGGTGTGCCGAACCTCGGGTTCATACTCGCCGCGATGAAGATATCGAACTCGGTGGGCGTTCCTTCCAGTTTGAAGGAGGTCGTTCGCGTGTCCCACATGAAGTAGCTCGGATCATTGCCGCGAATACGTCGAACCTTGTTTTCCGGCGCGCCCACGTGGTCCAATACGGGATTGTTGCCAGCGTCGTACGTCGTTCCGTCCAGGCTGTTCAGCACGATGACATCACCCAGACCGCTGGGATGGCCGATATTGTTGGCTTCCAGCTCCTCCAGGCTCGAATACTTGCCCCTGGGAGCAGCGTAGAGACGCAGGTACGCGTTGTTGGTCCCGGTACCGTCATCGATCAGCCAATCATCCCACTCCACCCGGACGATGTCGCCGTTGATCATGGTCTGTCCGCCCGCCGGCGGTGTCTTCATGACCACGCGCGGCGTGCGCGACCCCGGGGACTCGCTACTACCCAGCAGCAGGATGGCACCGCCGGCCTGCACCCGGGTATTGCCCAGATCGTCGTGCAGGACTGCGTACAGCCAGGCTGTGTCTGTCACCGCGCCGACCTGATACAAGTGCGGATTGTAGGGCGACACGCCACCGTGCTCAGGACGGTAGATCCTGGGCAACTCACTGGGCGGATTGCGGAAGTCCCAGACGAACTGCTGTCCCTTGCCGGTTTCCGCGACGGGCATGCCACCCGCGATCAACGTAGCGTTGCCCGGATTCGCCCCGCTGGAAGCCAGCAGCCGGGTGGAGTCCGTGCCGGTATAGTTGTGTACCTGCGGGTCCACTCCCGTGTAGTACAACGCGATACGGGCGTCTCCCTGCAGGTCTCGCGTTCGTCCACGCTGCCATTGAATGGTGTACCGAGTCTGCTGCGTGGTATTGATCTTTTCCAACGTACCGGTCATCGGAGCGGTGAACTCGAACGCCGGTGAATGGCGCACGAACAGTGGCGCGGCAGACGGCGCCACGGCGAACGAATCCCCGTCGGCCGCCACGGCATATATGTAGTAAACGCCCTGGGGCACCAGTTCATTCTGTTCGCTGCCCTGAGCCGTCACGTCGAAGGCGAATCGACTGTGCTCGTCCGTGCGCAGCGTGTCCGAAAGCTGGATGGGTTCGGCTCCCACGAGGTTGATTTCCAGATTCGGGAAGGAACCCTCGATGGACACGTCGTCTGCACCCAGACTCCCGGACTGCGAGTAGAACAACCGGGCCTGGGCGTTGTCGTCGTAATCCACCAGGTCAAAGGTGATCGTGTAGGGGTTGATCTTTTGTTGATCGACGAATTCACCGGTGTCTACCGTGTCCGCTGCTACCGGGGATACCGAGCGCACGATGGGAATGTGGCGCACACGGAAGGGTCCCGGACTGACAGCGAATACCGGCGGATTCAACCCGTCGTCAGCCACGATATAGATGTAATACAACCCCTGGCGCGTCTTGGTCAGCGGCGCCCAGCCCCGTCGCTGCAATTCGGTACCAGGGTTGCGCCAGCTGTATGAGCGCACGTTGCCGGCCGACGAACTCTCCAGGAAGTCGTTGGTTCCGGTACCGGGCAGATTCCCCTGCGGCACGCTGGTGTCGTCGGTATGATCGACGATCAACGTACCGAAGGTGCGGATATCCTGCACCGTCGACAGACCGCTGTCTGGGTAGTAATAGAGCGAGGCCTTCAGGTTACCGGTAAAGCTGTCGTCCTCGTCATACAGTATGTACCGAATGGTGGCCTGCTCGCTGACGGAACCGGCTGCCGCGGTGCTGGCATCCGGCGTCAACACCGCCACGACTGGTGCCACGTTGGCTCCGACGATGTCGATGCGCGCCCCGATCTGGAAGTAACTGCCGAGAGGGGCGGTGGTGCCGTCGGATGCCGCTTCACCCGTGATGCCTCTGACAAACGACGGTCTTTCATCGACCGAGTAACCGACCAGCGACAAGCTCTGCGATTTGTTTCCTGAAGGCAGTTTTGCCGCTGTGCTGGAACTGATGATATAGGTTGCACCCCAGGCGTCGCCGCCGGTTCCCTGGTCGACCGAGTTGCTCGACAGCACGTTGAGCTTGACCAACAGGCCGCGCTTATCGTCGTTGTCGCCCCATTCGCCGAACGCGTCGGGACCGCTGTCGTTGATCTGGCCCTCCCAGATACCCGTGTTATTGGCCGCCTGGCTCTCACTCACGGCGCCCTTGTACACCGCGCCCGCCATGCCCGGCTGCAGTGACGCCACGCCGAGTGAATGCAGGGAGAATTGCCGCCATTGCCCGGTGAGAAAGCCACCCGGCGCCCGGCTGGTGCCGGGTGTCGCCGCGCCGATACCGGCGCCGGTCACATGATCTGCCGCCGTCACGGTCACCATGGCGGGAGCATCCAGGTAGTTGCCGGTAGTGGCATCGTAGGCCAACGGCAGACCGGTGGTCTGCGGATGCAGCGGCGTGTAACTCAGGATGTACTGATAGGCTCCCGTCGGCCTGGACCGGTCCTCGAAGGTGGTCACCCTGCCGAGGCGTTTGAAGAAGGGTACGGGCGCGATACTGCCCCCTGGGGCGATGGTACCGACTCCGCCGACTCCGTATGACAGACCCCGACCCGGGGTGGCGCCTACGTTTTCTCCCGCCAGGTTCACGGCGTTGAGCGAGGGGGAGCCACCGACGAAAGCGAGGTACACGTTGTCATCCCCTGCCCGCATGCTGATGCGGGGTTCGAACAACATGCGATATCGACCCAATACTCCATGCGGGGCGATCTCACCCTCACCCAGCGGTCCGCGGGCATCTCCCGCGGTAGCCACCACCTGCGGCAATTCCCATTCCGTACCATTGAACCTGGTGTAATACAGCTTGTTGTAACTACCCGCATTCAACGCCGCGGCAAGGTGTCCACCGTTACCTGCCGCATCCGTACTGGTGACCTGCGTCGGTCCGCCGGAGAATACGATGTGCAGGTCGCTGGATGTGCCCTTGCGTGCATCCACGGCCACAGCGATGCGGTCCGTAAAGGCCCAGCCGTTTTCGATCTGGAAACGGGTCTGATTCTGGAACAATCCGCCTCCGCTGGTGCTGTACAGCGCATCCGCCGTCGGGAAAGCCGACCGCGGCGTGCCCAACCAGCCGGACGGGGCGCCGGTCTGGCCGTTGTAATCGTATTGGTTATAGCGGATATTCTCGTCCGCCATGGCCGGACCGGCATGCTTCCAGAGCGCGTAAATGCGATCCGGGGTGCGCGCCCGGTCCACCGCTACGGAAGGAAACAACCGTAGACGGGATAGCCCGGCAGCTACCGATGCGGGTGTGGCTTGGCCCTCTCCCTGATCCCTGAGCATGGCATAGCCGCCCGCCGGCACATCGCGCTGATCGATGCCGCCCACCCGGGCCCCCGGCTGCGACTGATCCCAACCCATGACCGAGATGTCGTCCCACATGCTGGCCGGCACCGTCTTGTGCTGAATCTCCGAATTCTCCGGCGTGGTGTGGTTCATGTGCCATACCACGTGCAACACGTTGCCGTCGCCAATGGCGATGTCCGGCGCCAGGTCTCGCCTGGTCGCGGCATCCACCGGGTTGATCCGAACCCCACCCAGACTGCCCACCGTACCCAGAGCCCCCACCAGCTGCTGCTGCCCATTGCCCAGTTTGAGACTGTCTTCCGGCACTTTGGCCAGGCGAATGTGCGGTTCATCGCTCCACAGATTCGCCTCATAGGTGAGGAAAATGTCATCGTTGTTGGCGATGGTCATGCGCGGGAAGGCTACATTGCGCCCGGGAAACGACGAACCGCCACCGACGGTTGCCGTGTCGTTGACCGCGACGGCGCTGTTGGCCGGCAACCAGGAACTACCCCCGTCATTGGAGTAGTTGAAATAGATCATCTGATACATTTTTTCCCCGGTTGCGGCGGTCCTTGACTCGTCCACAGTCAGATCAAGACCGCCGGCCGACATCTGCATGGCGTAGACCACCCGCGGATTCCCCCGGCTGTTGACCACGATGTCCACGGTGGAAAAACCGGAGCGGTACAACGCATCCGGAGTCATCTGGTCGAAACGCAGACTGCCCGATACCGACACCGTGTCGGAGAAGCTCCGGCCTCCGTCCAGACTCCGGGCGTAGACCACGCCGTACAACGGTGTGGACGCTGGATTCGTCAAGTCCACCGTACCCCGCTTCTGCACCCAGGCGCGGTGAATGACGCCGTTGGCGTCCATGGTCATGGCCTGTGACATGTACGCAGCGCTGGAACCACTGCTGAAATAGGGCACACTACGTTCCAGACGCTGAAAATTACCGATCACCGGATATTGATGGTTGGCCGGTTGGTTCAGATCCACCAGCACGTTCACCTCATTACCGATGATGCTCGTATCCGTAATCGTACTGTCCGCCGGGGTGAATCCCCGCGGTGTGTTGTTTTCGAACAGCGGCTGGGCCAGCGCCGAACTGCCCAGGCCGAACACGATAGCAAGCGCCAGTACACCCAGAACCTTGCGCCTCAAATTCATAGCTGAACACTCCTTCCATGGACACAACTGACACTGAAAGCGGATTAGGCACCTGGTCAGGTTGATGTCCCTATCAAACGCTGACCTGCGTCGTCTTTCATCGCAGCGCCCGCCCCCACGGGACTGCGTCAACGCCTGGCTCATCACGATACGCAATCCTGCTTGATGGCATCCTCCTGTGGTATGAGTGGTGGGGCGACCGTCTGTTCATGGTCTTGCCGGGTCTCCGGTGATGCACGGACTCCTGTCCTGGCAACGGCATGAGCGCGGGGTCTTTCTGCGCTTGTCCTTACATATCGGCACGTCACCGGTGAACTCCAGAATTATTTTCCTGCTGGATCGCCATCCGAGCGTCCCTCATCCGGCGCAGTACGGAGGTCTGCGGTAATGCAGGTGGAAGCCCTGCCGTGGCATCCGCCATGACATCGGTTGCTGCTACTCCTGCGCCCATGTCCGTGCACAGCGCTACCGATCGCGACGGTACACACGCCCGCACCGGCATCACACCCCGCGGCCGTTCCCGTCCACTCGTCAACCCGCAAGTCGCTTCCCTGGCCTGCCCTGTTGTGCGAAAGGCGCACTCCGCTTATACTTTGTCGTTCGTTTACGTTGAGGTGAGTCCGGGATATATGCCGCGGAACCGGCAGCATCCTTCCGGGATCCGCCGGCTCCGCCTCCGCTTTCAGCCCAGGTCGTGTCCCGGGTTGTGATGAGCCGGGGTGTAAGGCATACGCCTGGGGGGGCGTTCCGCCGTCCGGTCACCGGCTCGGTTGGAACAACGGACTTGTTCGCTCGCTTTGGAGCAAGCCATGTGCCACCGGTTTCGGCAACCTTAGCAAGGGACCGTACAAACTGCTGATGGCATACCAGGTTACAGGTAACGGCGTGGCATTCCGGTCAGGGGCTGGCTAACGTCGTTTTGGAAGTTTTTGCCCGTAAGCACAGGGAAGGAGTAAGGCAGTGCCAAAACTGAAATCGTCCCACAAGCGCCTGCGCAGCAGCCTGCGGGCGCGTTTGCGCAACAAGTCGGTCCGCTCCGCCATGCGCACCCATATCAAGAGAGTTCGTCAGGCGGAGGATGGTCAGAGCGCCCAGCAGATGCTGCCACAGGCCATGTCGGCCATTGACAAGGCAGTGAAGAAGGGGGCTATTCCCCGCAATACGGGTTCCCGGTACAAGTCGCGCCTCAGCCGCTTCGCCGCAAAAGCAGCCTAGTGCCCTGTCCGGCCAACAGGCTTCATTGGACGAATCGCTGCGCGGTCCATACGCTCCGGGTCCAGGCGCCGGCTCGCAGCATCTTCAGGTGGCTATAGCAGTCGTCCACCACACTTTCAGCGTAACGCCCGCAGACGAGCCCTGGCCGCCTCGGCCGCCGGGCCCGCAGCGCCTTTATCCAGAAACCGCTGGTAACTGGACCGGGCCGCGGCCAGTTGGCCCGTGTGCTCCTGCGCCTGGCCCAGCATGAACCAGAGCCGCGGCTCTCCGGGCGCGTGGCGAACCCCCTGCTGCAGCAACTCCACAGCGCGCGTCGCGGCGCCGGTGCCCAGGTAGAGATCGGCCAGGTTGAGATAGGCGCCCCCATAGTCCGGGCGCAGATCCAGCGCCAGCCGGTATGCCTGCGCCGCCTGCCGGAAGTCTCCGGAGTCGAACAGCAGATTGCCCAGGTTGAAGTGTGCCTCCGCCATTCCCGGCTCCAGACGAAGAGCATCTTCCAGCGCCACGGCTGCCTCCGGGTCACGCCGCTGGCGGCGCCGCAGCACGCCCAGTTGCAGGTGCGCCACGGCGATGGACGGATTCACGGTGAGGGCGCGGTGCAGCAGGCGATCGGCTTCATCAAGCTGGCCGGCCGCCGTAAGCAACGCCGCCAGGTTGACCAGCGCCGACACGCTGTCCGGGTTGCGCTGCAGGGCCTGGCGGTAGGCGTGCGCCGCGCCTTCGAGGTCACCCAACACCCGCAGCGCGTTACCCAGATTGTACCAGGGTTCCACCGCACCAGGTGCCAGCTCGGTGGCCCGTCGGTAGGCCTCCAGGGCAGCGGGCGTGTCACCCTGCCGCTCATAGGCGCCCCCCAGATGCATGTGCGCCCGGTACATGCCCGCCCCCCGGCGCACCGCATCCGTCCACAGGGTCATCTCATCTTTCCAAACGGCCGTGCGCAGATAGGTCAACACGACCATTATGGCCATCATGCCGGCGAAAGCACCCGCGGTGCGGAGCCCGCCGCAATCCAACCGGCGCGCCTGCTGCAACCCAAGCCCGGCGGCTGTCGCGACAGCCGCCAGGGGAACGTACAACCGGTGTTCGTTGACCAGCACGTTCAGCGGTGTGAGGGAGGCCGGCAGCAAGGCCAGCACCGCCCAGACGAACAACAGCGCCGCACGCCCACCGGCGCGCGCCACCACGGCGGTCAGCGACAGAAGCAGGAGTAGTGACGCCAGCACGGGCGGTTGCAGCGGAGAGACCGACGCCGAAAAACCGTGCTCGACGCTCAAGGCCACTGGCATGAACAACAGTTGGAGGTAGTAGGCGCCGGCTTTGATCTGGGTCCAAAGCTGCACCGTGAACGGACGCACCGGCTCCCCCAGCGAGCCGGCCAGCCACTGATGGTTGACCACCAGGTAGGCCAGCGCCACCAGCAGGTACGGCGTCAGCCACGTCAGCGGGAAGTAGTCCCGGTCGTGCGGTGACGAACCCGTATCGAGCTTACCGGTGTGCCCATCGGTACCGGTATAGGCGCCGATACGATCTCCCCTCAAGCCCGTGCGTCGCCAGCCCTCGTAGGTCGCCAGCAACACCGGCAATACGATGGCGCTGGACTTGCTCATCAGACCGCCGGCGAAACAGGCGACGGACAGCGTCAGCAGCGGCAGGCGGCGTGGTACCGCTTGCCGCGCACGCAGGTACAGCACCAGTGCCGCCAGCACGAAGCAGGCGGCCAGCGACTCGGAACGGCTGCTGATGTAGGTGGCTGCTTCTACATTGACCGGATGCAGCGCGAACAGCATGGCGGCTGCAGCCGCTGCCACACGGACTCCCCCCAGCTGCAGCGTCAGGCCGTACACCAGTCCGGTGGCCAGACCATGCAGCGCCAGGTTGACGACACGGTATCCCCGGACTTCGTCGGCATGGATCCGGTAATTCAGCGCATAGGTCACCAGCAGCAGCGGACGCGGCATGGCCCGGGCAGGATCCACCGAGAACATCTCCGGGGTGGTGAAAAACCGGGGAATGCCGCTTAGACGGCGAATATGTGGATTGTCGACGATGGAATGGAAGTCGTCGTACTGGAAGCTGTTGCCCAGACTACTCCAATGCGCCGCCGCCAGGGCCACAACCATGAGTGCCAGCAGCCACCGAGCTCGTTTACGGTCTGCCGGTGCGGCGTCCTCCCCGGCCCCGCCGTGGGTCTCGGCCCACGCTCCAGGCTCCGGATCCTCTGGCTGACGCGCTGCTCCGGCGGCCCTGCCCCCCGCTGAAGCGGCCCGGCCGGGTTGTCTTCCCGCATGCGGCCATGTGACTGCCGGTTCACGCCGCCTGCCGGGGCCGGAACTCAATGCCCCCCCGCCATGGCCGGTACGATGGAGATGGTATCCCCTTCCTGAAGGCGGGTATCCATTCCGTCCAGGAACCGGATATCTTCGTCGTTGACATAGATATTGATGTATGGGTGGATGCCCCGGTTTTCGTCCACCAGCTTGGCACCCATGCCGTTGTATTCCTGATCCAGTTGATCGATCAGCTCCCTTACGGTGGCACCCCCGGCTTCCACCCGCGCCTTCCCGCCGGTGAGTTTACGCAACGGCGCGGGAACATGGATTAGAACAGACATTTTTCTCCTCCGTCGTATAACAGCGCAGGTCCTGTCGCCCTGCCGACTCGGTCAGCCGCGCAGGACGGGTCATCATCCCCGGAATGCCTGGGCCCCAGAGGGTTGAGACCGGCCGCTCAAGGGTCACCCCCCGCCGCCCATCGCTGCCAACAGCTTACGCACCACAGCCCCCAACGGGGTATCACCAGCCTGGCTCAAAGCACGCTGATACGCGGCCGCAGCCTCCTGGTGCTGTCCCAGATCCACCAGTAGATTGCCCAGATTGTACCAGGTATCTGCGTCTTCCGGCTGCAGGCGCAACGCCTCGCGATAGGCACGCCGGGCCTCTTCCGGTTTTCCCAGCTGGCGCAGAGCCACACCGCGCAGGCGCCACACCGCCGCACTGGGCGGTCCCCGCTCCAATGCGGCGGCGAACAACGCCGCCGCTTGCGCCGGATCCGCCTGGTGTTGAAGGGCGATCAACCCCAGGTACCGTTGCGCCACTCCCTGGGTATCGTCGTGCTCCAGGGCTTGCGCGAACTGCCCTGTCGCCTCCTGCCAACGGCCCTGTCGCAGCAGCAGACTGGCCAGATTCAAGCGTGTCGGCACCAGTTCAGGATGACGGTCCAGAACCCGGTGGAACTGCGCTTCGGCCTCGTCCCAGCGCCCCTGTTGCAGATACAGCCGGCCCAGATTGTTGCGCGCCACCGGATGGTGCGGACGCACCTGCAGGGCCCGTTCGTAGGCCCGTTCCGCACCTACCTCATCTCCGGCCACCGCCAGGGCATCCCCCAGGCGCAGATGCGGTTTCAGCATCTCTGGCGCCTGGACCACGGCATGGCGCCAGAGGCTCAGTTCATCAGCCCAGACGGGCACTTGCTGAACCGTCAGCCCCAGCAAAATCGTAGTATAGGCGACCGCCAGTCCTCCGGCCACCCGAGGCCGCCGGGAGAACACCGCCAGCAATGCCCAGGCTGCGACCATGCTCCAACCCACACTGGACAAATAGAGGCGGCGCTCGCTGACCAGCACGATCAGCGGCACCACCGTTGCTGGCAGCACAAACAGTCCGGCCCAGACCGCGGCCAGGCGCAGTTCGAGGCTGCGACTGCGCGCCACCGCCACCAGGGCCGAACCGATGACCAGCAGGGACGCGATGACGCGTAGGCTCCAGACGCCGGGTGCCGCGTGAAACTGATGCTCCACTGTAAGCCCTACCGGCATAGCTGCCAGCAATGCCTGGTACACCCAGGCCAGGGCCTGGGATCCGGCCTGCCGGGTCAGCGGACGTACCGGTGAACTCAGCGCCCCCAGGACCAGACTGCGGGATACGCCCACGTAAGCCAGCACCAAGCACAGACCGATCCCGTATGCGGCCCATCGCCGTCGCACCAGGGCCCATCCCCCCCGCGCGGCATCCGTGGCCAGCAGCACCGCCGGCAGCACCGCGGCCGTGGACTTGGTCAGCAGGGCGGCCGTACCGCACAACAACGCCACCAGGGCCCACGCCGCGAGCCGGCTTCCAGCCATCCGGCCGGACACCTGCGGATCCGCCGCTTCATTGTTGCGGGCACCGGTTTCCGTTGCCGTCACGCCAGAGGGAGGCAGGCTGGCAGCGTGCGCCGCCACGCCGGAGGAATGCAGGCCGACAGCGTGCGCGGCCAAGCCAGAGGGATGCAGCCGCGCATCGTTTGCGACCACGCCGGAGGTCGTCTCCGGGGTACCGGCATCCACCTGGCCGGGACCGCCGAACCGGCCTGGCACAGCGGCTGCCGAAGCGGCAGCCGGGGCCCCCACCTGCCGTCCCACGCCGTCACTGCAGCGCCGGTACGCCAGACAAGCGCACAACACCAGGGTGCCCATCAGCAGATCCGACCGGGCGCTCACATACAGCACCGCCTCCGCGTTCAGCGGCGTCAAAGCGAACCAGAGGGCCGTCAACAGGACCATCCCGGCACGCCAACGCAATCCCCGGCAAAGCAGCAGCAGCAGTGCTGCGTTGAAGCCGTGCAACAGCAGGTTGACCACCCGGTAACCGGTAGCGCCGCCGCCGCTGACCGCATGGTTCAGAGCATAGCTGAGCACCAGTACAGGGCGGTACATGGCCTGCTGAGGATCCTCGGAGAAAGTGCGGGCATCCGTGAAAAAGGTAGGCCATTCGTCCAAGGAGCGGATGTGCGGGTTGTAGACGATGGAATGGAAGTCGTCGTAGTGGAAACCCGAATCGAGGCTGCCCGCATACGGAACCACGGCGATCAGCCCGACGACACACGCCCACCTCACGGCTCTCATGCGACGATCACCAGCGGCGCCGGCACGAACTCCCTTGCCTGTGGATCCCACGCGTAGCACCTCTGTCCGGTCACCGCAGGACCGGATCCGGATGCTGACGCCCCGTGCACGGACAGCACCAGATGCACCGCGTCCGGGTAATCCGGCTCCGGCCCCAAGACCATGGCTCCACGCTGGTCCATGGAAGAAAAACGAGCCTCGCTGTCGACGTGGGAATGATAGAAGCCGGCCAGCGAGTTGCCGACCGACGCGGACACCATGATGATATCATACAGCTGCTGCGGGTCGATCCAGTAGGCAGCGCGCGCGTCACGCGGGTGGCGGCCGGGGTCCTCGTCATGAAGCTGTTGCTGGAGGTTGTCGCACCGGTGCGCACGGGCTGGTGCGCCGCAGCGGGTACGGGTCAGCACACCGCAGCATTCGCGCGGATACGCGGCGCAGGCATGGGCCCGAATCAGCGCCAGCTCCGCGGCCCGAAGGCACAGTGCCGGCCGGTCCCGGTGCACGCGACGGCACGGTGCAGTATCATCCACCTGTCCAGCGTTTTTTCCGTTCATGGCCGTCATTGCACGACAAGTATACGCCGTCCGCTGGCGCTGTCAATCGGCGCCTCCGGGCATCTTGACACCTCCGAAAAGTCGCTATAAGTTGGTTCGTTTATGTGTGTTGCGGCGTATGCGTGCAGGCCCTGAGCCCCTTGCGCGGCGCTGCCCGCTCTCCTCTCAACTCGGTTAGCCGTTCAAGGGCAAGGATCGGACAACAGATATGGCGGCAGTAGAGCAGCTTGGCACCTGGCAGCGGACACATGACTGCTGCACTTTGACGCGCGAACACATCGATCAGCGCGTAACGCTGATGGGCTGGGTTTCCCGGCGGCGGGACCACGGGGGCGTCATCTTCATCGATCTGAGGGACCGCCAGGGCATCACCCAGGTAGTGTTCAACCCGCAGCATGACCCGGCCTCTCATGCCAAAGCCGAGGACCTGCGTCCGGAATACGTGATCGCAGTACAAGGACGGGTGGAATCCAGACCGGAAGGCATGGTCAACCCCAGACTGCCCACTGGTGAGATAGAGGTCAACTGTGACGCCCTGCGCGTGTTGAACACTTCGGTGCCGCCACCATTCCATCTGGAAGACGGCCTCACGATCAACGAGGAAGTGCGTCTACGCTACCGGTATCTGGATCTGCGCCGTCCGGTCATGCTGGGCAATATGCGACGCCGGCATCACGCCTACCGGACCACGCGCAGCTTTCTTGATGCGGAGGGTTTCATCGAAGTGGAGACCCCGTTTCTGATTCGCAGCACTCCGGAAGGGGCCCGGGATTACCTGGTGCCCAGCCGGGTGCATCCCGGGTCATTCTTCGCCCTGCCGCAGAGTCCACAAACCTATAAACAGCTTTTGATGGTGGCTGGCTTTGAACGGTATTACCAGATCGTCAAGTGCTTTCGGGATGAGGACCTGCGGGCGGATCGCCAGCCGGAGTTCACCCAGATCGACATAGAGATGTCGTTCGTGCGCGAGGATGACGTCATGGCCACGGCGGAAGCGCTGACCCGGCGCCTGTTCCAGGACATTCTGGAAACCCGCCTGGAGGACCCTTTCCCGCGCCTCACCTATGCGGAGGCCATGGACCGCTATGGTTCGGACAAGCCTGACCTTCGCTTTGCCCTGGAATTGCGTGACATCGGCGCCGCGGCCAGCGCTTCGGAATTCAAGGTGTTTCATGGCGTACTTGCTTCCGGAGGTCAGGTCAAGGGAATTAACGTCAAGCAGGGCAGTCAGATGCCTCGCAGCCAGCTTGATGATCTGATCGGCTTTGCGCAGCGGCTGGGCGCCAGGGGCATGGCTTGGATCAAGCATACCGAAACCGGCCTGGAGTCGTCCATCGCCAAGTTCTTCCCCGAGCAGGCCCGGCAGCTGCTGATCCAGGCCATGGATTCCCGGCCGGGAGACCTGCTCCTGTTTATCGCGGATCAACCGGCTGCCGTGGCGCGCATTCTCGGAGCGCTGCGCCTGGAGCTTGCATCGCGGCTGCAGTTGATCGACCAGAAAACCTGGCGGCCCGTCTGGATCACCCATTTTCCATTGCTGGAGTTCGATGCAGATGCGGGACGCTATGCCGCCATGCATCATCCGTTCACCTCTCCTATGGAAGACGACATGGCGCTGCTGGATAGCGCGCCCGAGCGCGTTCGGGCGCGGGCCTATGATCTGGTGCTCAATGGCAACGAAGTCGCCGGCGGCAGCATACGTATCTTCCGGAAGGACGTACAGAGCCGCGTTTTTTCCCTGCTCGACATCACTCCGGAGGAAGCCGCCGGAAAATTCGGCTTCCTGTTGGATGCGCTGGAGTACGGTGCACCGCCGCACGGCGGTATCGCCTTTGGCTTTGACCGCCTGGTTGCCATGCTCTGCGGGGAGACGTCCATTCGCGATGTGATTGCCTTTCCCAAGACTAACAAGGCGGTCGGTTTGATGGAGAGCGCACCGGGACCGGCAGACCCCAACCAGCTCCGCGAACTGGGTTTACGCATGGCCACGCCCCCAAGTTAGATCAGGGTTCAGGCAAAGACCGGTGCGGCAGCCTGGCGCCGCAGAACAAAGCGCACAACCGGTGTTTTTTTTAACCTTGACATCCCTATCGGGGCAAGTTAACTTTTGGGCACTGATGCGGAATAGCAGTACAGGTCGGAGGAGAATGCCGTCCCCGTTTATGGGGGGTGGAAGCATTTCATGTGGTTTCGCGATTGGGAGGTATAACCTTGATGAGCTGTCGTCTTCCCAAACTTCGGAGGTTGTCAGCGGTTGGCCTCGCCGTGGTTGCACTCTCGTTTCCCGTACTGGGGGGGTGTGCCCGCCGTCCGTCCCAACAGGAGATCAGCCTCCTGGAGGAACAACGGATGGCTGCGGAAGCGGCTGAGATGAAAGTAGCAGAACTGCAGTCGGAGAAGGCCACGCTCGAACAGGAGATTGCCGAGAAGCAGGCTACCAAGCGAGCCCTTGAGGAAAAGTTGGAGACCGTTCGCAACGCCGTTGCCAACTGGCCATCCGAGTAGCACCAACATCTATTCGGGGAAAGAGGTGAGAGGCATGCTGAAGATAATGGCTGGCGGTTGGATGCTCTTGTTTCTTATAGCCGTGAGCACTACAGCGGTGGCCGCCGAAGAACGAATGACGCGTGATGAGTACAAGGCCAGACTGGCCGAGTATACCGAGCGTGAACGGGTGGCGCAGGACCAGATCGATATCCTCCAGGCTCATATTGCAGCTCGCCAGACCGAAATAGGGAGTCTGGATGCGGATATCGCCAGACTGCGGAGCAACATATATAACCTGATCGACGCGGACGAAGAGGAACTGCTGGCCTTCAGCCGGCAGTTGGACATCGTGATCAGGCAGCTGGAGGGGCTCATGGCCCTGCGGCCCGAGCAACTGATCCAGCGGCGCAAGGAACTCACGTCGGTTGAGAAGCTGGTCGACGAACACCTGGCCAGTAAGATGTCCGTAGTCCCGCAAATGCGGTCCAAGCTGGATCGTATCGAGCAGATGCTGGCGCAGTTGCGGGCCCGCGTGTCGCAGCCGGTTACCATAGATTATGTCGTGGTCCGGGGTGACAACCTGTGGAATATCGCCAGTAAGGATGATATTTACGCTGATCCTTTCATGTGGCCGCGTATTTACCGGGCCAACCGGGATGACATTCAGGATCCGGACCTGATCTATCCCAACCAGACACTGGCTATTCCTTTCGGCGTAGCGGAAAACCAGTATCTGGTCACCCGCGGAGACTTCCTGACCCGTATCGCCGCGGAAGTCTACAATGACCCCAATCAGTGGCACCGCATCTATCAAGCCAACAGGCAGCAGATCGTGGAGCCACAGTTGATATTCCCGGCTCAGGTGCTGGATATTCCCGGTAACTGATCATGCCGGAGCACTGAAAGATCTGTTCAGAGGACCAGCACACAAGAGGGGTTTTGTCCCGCCTCGCCGGGACGTGGCCCCTCTTGCTTTTTTGCCTGTGGCAAGTAGCTTATGCAACCAGGCGCGGTGTTTCCATACAGACCGGCACCCGGTCGTCGGTAATCTCATGATACGGTCTTGACTACAAAAGCCAGCATCTCCATCCCCGGCATCGACCGGCTGGCATTGTTCGGGCGTAATGACGCCAACATCATACTGCTGGAGCAACGTTACGGGGTCTCCATCGTGGCACGTGACGACGCCGTTCTGATCCACGGTCCGGCGCCCGCTGTCGATCGTGCCGTAGACATCATGGAGTCGGTCGCCGAGCAACTGCGGGCCGGTACCGTGAACGCCGCTGAAGCCGGAGCCCTCATGCAGCAAGCCTCGCCGCCGCCCGGCACGACAGCTAGCAATGGGCTGGAGGCCCGGACCTACAAGACCACGGTACGGGCCCGAACGGCCGGACAGGCGGAGTATATTCGAGCCATGCTCCAGACGGACATCGTGTTCTCCATCGGTCCCGCCGGTACCGGCAAGACCTACCTTGCCGTGGCGGTGGCCGTGGCAGCCTTGCGGGCCAAAGAGGTATCACGCATCCTGCTGGCCAGGCCTGCGGTAGAGGCCGGTGAAAACCTGGGCTTCCTGCCTGGATCCTTCGAAGACAAGGTGGACCCGTATCTGAGACCGCTGTACGATGCCTTGCAGGATCTGCTGGAGCCGGAACGTCTGTGCCGCCTGCAGGACATGAAGGTCATAGAAGTCGTGCCGCTGGCTTATATGCGCGGCCGCACGCTCAATCAGGCTTTCATCATCCTGGACGAGGCCCAGAACACTACACCACAACAGATGAAAATGTTCCTTACCCGGCTGGGAAGGCATTCGCGTGCTGTAGTGACAGGAGACATTACCCAGACGGATCTGCCCAAAGGGCAACCCTCCGGCCTGGTCGAGGTTCAATCCATTCTACATGGCATAACTGGCCTGTCATTCATTTATCTAACCGAGCAGGATGTGGTGCGCAATCCCCTGGTCCAGGAGATCGTCAGAGCTTACGAGCGCCACCAGGCACGCCAGACAGCCATGGAACCTGGTACCGGTCAGGCCTCCTGATGAGAGCATTCGGGATATCTTCCTGGTTAAAACGTCTGCGCCCCTCCGTCCGGGCGCAGCGCGCCCGGAGAAGCCATCTCGGCCCCCAGGCTATGTGGGTGTACCGCGGCCTGTTGACCGCTGTCGTCATCACGAGTCTCACCTACTTCATCCCGTATCAACGGCCGTACCATGTCCCTTCCTTGCGATCAGGGGCAACGGCAGCAGAGGATATCCAGGCGCCGTTTCTGTTCCCGGTGTATAAAAGCGAGCAGCAACTGAGTGCTGAACGGCACGAAGCCGCGGCCTCGGTCCCGGTTCTGCTGGACTCACTGCCGGATGTCGCCAATCAGCAACTGGCACGGTTGGATTCGGTGTTCGGTGTCCTCATTCCCACCATTCGCATGGACATCCCGGACACCCTGAAACAACGTCACCTGCGCCGGGCTCTGCCGTCCATCGTGGGATCCATGTCGGTGAGTGCCATCACCACGCTGACGGAGGTTCTGAGCCAGTCCAGCGCACCGTATGTAAGAGACTTCCGAGCTACCTGCCGGCAGATCCTCACCGAACTGTACGACACCGGCATCGTCGCCTCCAAGACCCCCATCCGGAGCATGCCCAGCGAACGCATTCGTCTGGGACGAGGTGAACAGGCCAAGGAAGTGGACCTGGATGCTGTCCACAGTGCGGAGGAGCTTCGGCAGGGTAATATTCTGGATTATATCGGTCGCTACCGGACCATCACGGAACGCGGTGCGTCGGAAGCCGTGCACGAGTTACTCAGTCTGTTCATCGTACCCAATCTGCGGCCGGATTTCGCCGAAACCCGGCGATTGCAGGCAGAGGCCCGGCGTGGCGTGGCGCCGGTGAAACGACTGTACCGGCCCGGCGATACCATCATCGAAAAGGGAGAAACCGTCACTCAGGAGCACCTGGAGGCACTCGAGGCCTTTGCCGACGAGGCCACCAAGCAGGAACTGGCCAATCCCCTGAAACGTCTCTTGCTGGTATTCGCCGCAGCCGTCATCGCCAGCGCTCTGACGCTGGCTCTGGGGTTTTTCCTGGCAGTCCAGGAGCCGGACCTGTTCGGACGGCCGTGGCATCTCGTACTGCTGGCCCTATTGCTACTGGCCACCGCCGGGAGCGCCTCGTACATACGCTCCGAGTTATGGGCCCCGGACCTGCAGACCGAACTGTGGGTACCCTATCTGGTGCCCGTTCCACTGCCGGCCATGCTGGCTACCATCCTTTTCAGCCCCAAGGTGGGCCT
>SLHA01000098.1 GCA_007136405.1 Candidatus Latescibacterota bacterium | reverse complement strand
TATGCCCGCTCGCAAGCGCGTTCATCGCGACTGGCCTGCCGTCATTGCCGATCAAATTCGCAGTGGCTTGAGCGTCAGCGCGTATTGTCAGCAGCACCAGATCAACTGCGGTTTGTTTTACCGGCATCGGTTAGCCTGTCGCGCCACCACTCCGTCGCCGTCGCCGTTCATCGAGCTTGGGTCCGCCGCCCTTCCCACCTCCGGTGCGGGTGTCACGCTGATCACCCCGGCCGGTTGGCGGATCGAGCTGGAGCCGGGGTTCGATGTGTCCACCCTGGAGCGGGCCTGTGCCTGCCTGCCGTCGCCGTCGGCATGCTGACGCTGAGTGCAACGACGCCCATCTATTTATACCGCGGCGCGGTCGATCTGCGCAAGTCCTTTGATGGCTTGAGCGGCCTGGTGCGGGCCGGGATGGCGGTGGATCCGTTGTCGGGTGCCCTGTTCGTTTTCTGCAATCGCCGCCGGACGATGGTCAAGCTGTTATATTGGGATGTCGATGGTTGGGTGATTTTCCACAAACGGCTCGAGCGCGGTACGTTCTGGCTGCCGTCGCCGGCGTCTGCCGACGCCCGCATCGACCGCCGCAGCCTGTCCATGTTGCTGGAAGGCGTCACCCCTGGACGGTGGCATCGACGCTATAGTCGAACGGCGTAAAAAAAGCCATATATTCATGCAAATAAACGTTATTGAGGACAAAATGCTCTGGACAACGTGACGCTTTTTTACTAGCTTTTATAGCATGATTTCGACGCTACCCGAAGCCCTTCATTTGATCGCCGCACAGCAGGAACAGCTGCACGTGCAGCGTGACCAATTGGCCACGCTCACCGATCAGGTAGCCACGCTGGAACAGGCACTGCACAGCGCCCAGCAAACCATCATCGCCCAGCAACACCAACTCAACCAATATCTCGACCGGTTGTACGGACGACGCTCGGAGCGTTTCGATCCGAACCAACTGTGTCTGGAGTTGATTGTGCTGCAGGCGGACGCCCTGGCCCGGCAGCAGACGGACGCGGGCGAGCCGCTACCGGCTGCTGTCGCCAACGAGGACGGCGACGCCGTGCCGCCGCGCCCACCGCGCAAGCCGCGCCAAGGCAACGGGCGGCTGCCCCTTCCCGCCCATCTGGAACGTCACATCATCGAGCTGGAGGTGCCCGCCGCACAGCGCCTATGTCCGCTTACCGGCGCGGTGATGGAGCCCATCGGTTACGACGATACAGAGCAACTGGAGTACCACCCGGGACACCTGTCGGTGACGGTGTATCGGCGCTGGAAGTACGCCTCGCCGGACCGCCGCGCCGGCTATGTGGCCGGCATCGTCACAGCACCGTTACCGGACCATCCCATCGCCAAGTGCAAAGCCGCCCCCGGGTTGATCGCTCACGCCGTCGTCAGCAAGTATGCCGACCATCTGCCGTGGTATCGGCAAGACGAGATCTTCGCTCGCGAAGGCGTGCGCCTGCCCCGGTCGACGTTGGACGATTGGGCCTTAAACACGGCCGAGGCCATCGCCCCGCTGGGGCAGGTCCTCAAACAGACGGTGTTGGACACCGAGGTGTTGTTTACCGACGATTCGCCCCTTCCGCTGTTGGAGAAAGGACGCGGCCGGACGCACACCGCATACCTGTGGGTCTATATCCGCGGCGGACCGGGACCAGCGCTGGTGGCGTTCGATTTTACCTACGATCGGCGTAAACAACGACCGCTGGAATACCTGGACGACTATTCCGGGTATATCCATGCGGATGCCTATAGTGGCTACGATGAGCTGTTCCGCCGGGAGGGCATCATCGAAGTCGGTTGCTGGGCCCACGCGCGCCGAGGGTTCGATCAGGCTTTACGGTCGCGGCCGCGGGAGGCCAGCCAGATCCTGGTGCTGATCGGCCAGCTGTATACGGCGGAGCGCTGCTTGCGCGGCCTGCCCGCCGACCAGCGGCGCGAGGGACGCCAGGCTACGGTGGCACCCATCGTCGACCGCATCTTCGCGCACATCGAACCGATGTACGCGGCGACCACGCCGTCCGAGCCGCTGCACAAGGCCTGCGTGTATGCGCTCAACCAGCGCCAGCCATTACATACTTTCCTGGAAGATGGGCGCCTGGAACCGGACAACAATACCGCCGAAAACGCCATCCGACCCTTGGCGATAGGACGCAAGAATTGGCTTTTCGCCGGTAGTGAACGGGGCGGACAAGCCACGGCGTTATACCTGAGTCTCATCCAGTCGTGCAAGGCGTGCCAGGTCAACCCGTGGGCCTACTTCAACGACATCCTGCGCCGCATCATGAGTCATCCGGTCCGTCGCCTGCGCGAGCTGTTGCCCGACCAATGGAAACCCCTGCGACGCGATCGATACGGGGCCATCCTGATCGACTAACCAGACCAAGCCGACGCACGCAGCCCGTCCATCCGCGCCATAAGCGCACGGTTAGATCCGCCAGATAGGCGCGGATGGACGAGTTGTCGTCCGTGTGACCGCATGCAATCGTCCGGCCGCGACAGTGGGATAGCTCTGCGTCCCGCATTGATCCTGGGTCCATGCGCACTGCCTGGGTAGGCGGGTTCGCCGGACGCTTACGCCCGAGGCGTCACCGCTCCTCTACATTCCGCGGGTATACCAGTATATCGGCTATCAATGCATACGACAATTTTGTGGTGACAAAGGAGCGATCCGTTGTCTGGTCGCTGCTGCAAAGGCGCTACGCGGTGATACCGAGTCCAGCACGTTCCTTGACCATGTGAGCCGAGAAGAAGGTGAAACGGACTGTGATCCGTTGTTAACTGAACGAGTGGACATCACCAGGGATCGGCTATTCTGGCAGGTAGTCGGGGTGAATTATCTTTATGCTGTGAGTGGCAACCAAGCATCCCATGATTACTTGGGAGTGGCCCAAAAGGC
>SLHA01000022.1 GCA_007136405.1 Candidatus Latescibacterota bacterium | reverse complement strand
CGCCGGTAGCGCCGCTGCGTAAATCAGGAACCTCCTCCGCGTCGCGGCGCCGGCGCAAACCGCTGTATGCGCCCTGTCGCCGGAAGGCTGCGCCAAAAACTCCAGGCATGGCGGCCGACAGGGCCAGGGTACAATCCGTCTGGATGATCGTCGCATCCGGGCAATCGACTGCCTGGCCGTTCAAGAACAACGTCTGGACATGGTTTTCCATGTAAGCCGCACCGGCGCCCAGGGCCTGCTGAAGAAATCGACTGACGGTGATGCCTGCCGGAGTGTCATATAGAATGCCGAGACCCAGCAACAGGCGCATCAATCCCACTCTGTGGGCCGGGAGGGCCAGGTCCAACTCTGTTCTGCCTGCCGCCGGTCTGACCATCGGCGTTGCCCTTCATCGACCAAACCGTGACGCCTGCGTGGGGACGGCTCTTGTTTAGCATTCCCATACGAGCGATACGGTGCGCCTGCATTGAATGGCTGCAACCTGACGCGCCGGTGGGTCGAGTGGGCTGAACCCGTGAGGCATCAAAGGATGCATGGGCCGGCCAGGGGTGTTCTACCGGAGCGCTTCGTCGGGTTCCGGCAGAACACCCGGTTTACCGTTTACCGGCCGCCAGTACTGTGTTCAAAAGTTGAACACAGTATCCAGCTCCGCGTCGCTGACCTGGAAGGTGATCTTGTGAGGCGGCAGAGCTTCTGTGCGGAAGTATTCCGGCAAGCGGTCGTCCCTGGCGGTGAACCCCGCACGTTCGTTGAAATCTCTTTCAAACTTAAGAATCTTCTTACCCAGCTCCGTGACGCCGTCCGCGGTCAGCTCCAACCCGTAAAAGGCATTGATCATGTCGATCAGTGCCTGGAAGGTCTCCGGTTGGTCCAATATGGCAAAAGCGGTGAACAGGCACATGCCCGTGGCGTCCACCGCGGCGGTGGCGATTTGCAGGTTGCGGGACAGTTCGATCTGGCCTTCAGGTTTCAGCGCATCCACGGTGCCGCCAACCCCCAGAATGTTGGCCGTGACGGCGTATCCCGCGGTGTGATCCGCACCCATGGTGGATGTGGCATAGGTAACGCCCATGCCCTGTATCCCGCGTGGATCGTATGCAGGCATGGCCTGGTTTTTCACCACCGGGACACGTTCCATGCCGAACACCTTGCCGGTAACGCCGGCGCCCGACCCGAGCACCCGCCCCAGAGGTGTGCCCTTGCCTACTTCCTGCACCAGCTCGATGGCCCTTTCGGCGTCGCCGAACTCCGCCAGTCCCGCTTCCATGGCGACGCCGATCGTGGCACCCATCTCGATGGTATCAAGGCCGAGATCGTCGTCGAGACGGTCCAGCCGGGCTATGGCATCCATATCGTCGATGCCGCAATTACCCCCGTGGCTCCAGACGGTTTCGTACTCGGGCTGTTTGGTAACGTAGTTGCCCTTCTCATCAAGATAGGTACCGGAGCACTGTATGACGCAGCCGCGATGGCAGCCATGCGTAACCTGTCCGCCTCTGGCCTTGATCGTTTCCGCCTGAGTTTCTCCACTGATGCTGGCAGCCTGGTCAAACCGGCCGGTCTGGAAGTTGCGGGTGGGATACGCACCGGCTTCGTTGACCACGTTGGTGAGCACATTGGTGCCGTACGCGGGTAAGCCCTGCCCGGTTACCGGGTGTCGCTTCAACCCGGCCACGAAGGTCTTGTTGGCTTCCCTGAACCTGTCGGGATCCTTGGGTTCGCGTCTGGACATACCGGTGTCATCCAGCACGATGGCTTTGATGCCCTTGCTGCCCATGACGGCTCCCACACCACCGCGTCCGGCATGTCGGGTGGGCCGCTGCTCCATGTCCGTGCAGGCTATCGTGGCGGCCCCCAGCTTCATTTCTCCGGCTGGACCGATGGACAGGCAGCAGGACTTCTCCCCGAATGCAGACGTGAGCTTGGCGACGGTATCGTAGTTGCCCAGCATTCGGAGGTCATCCGCCGGCAAGATCTGAGCGCCGTGCCGGTCGATTACAAGTTTGTATAACTTATCATCCGCGGGTTGACCTTCCAGGACGATGGCCGCGTAACCGAGTCGGGCTATGACCTGGGCGGGCTGCCCGCCGGAATTGGCTTCCTTGATGCCTCCAGTAAGCGGGCTCTTGCATCCAACGGACAGCCGGCCGGACATGGCTGCGGCGCTGCCACTGAGCAGTCCTGGCGCCAGGACCAGCCGGTTGTCAGCGCTCAAGGGATGACACAGTGGCGGAACTTCCCTGGCGATGATGGCTGACGTCATACCCCGGCCGCCCAGGCCGGCGTATTCGCCGACAGGTTCGGTGGTGCAATAGGGCTCCTGTTCAGGTCCCATGTGGACGCGAAGGATCTTGTCCATCAGAATACCTCCTATATACAGGCTGGATAGATGCGGCAAGCGACGCTGCCTGTGTGTCTCTTCAGTAAACCTACAACAAAGTGCGGATTTTTGCAGAAAAAACCGGCAAGTCACGGCGTAGCAGTGCTTCCGGGCAGACTTCCGGTTGTCAGGACGAGTGATGCAAGGGCTACCCGGAGGCAGCACGCAGGATGTAGATTACACCGCTTGCGGCAGGCCGCCAAGGTGTATACACTGGACACCGCAGGGAATGGATATCTCGGTGACCGCCATCGCCATTCGATATGGCTGCATTCCCGTCGAAGTCCACCGTTCAAGCTGCCATCGGCGCGGCTTCGGTAAAGGCGATGAGCGCCGCGGGATGGATACCGGGCCCGGACAGATCCTCCGTGCCGTGGCCGCAAGATTCTGCGGGCCCTGATGGACAGGGCGACGGATATAGAGTCCGTCAGGCATCGATATGACAGGAAGATGGCGATGGTAAAGACTGAACGGCACAAGTGGCAATTCCGCTCTCGTTTCCGCCGGAATGCGTTCGGCTGGAGATCGCAGCCGGCGATTCAACGGATCCGGGAGGCGACCGCAGAAATCAAGCAGGTCGGGCGCGGTGACGCGGTCCTTGCCGCGGAGGGCGCGGTGCTGTTCCTGGAGAAACTGTCTCCCGCGCTGGAGCACGTGGACAGCTCCTCTGGAGCCATCGGCAGCGCGGTCAACAAGGCTATAGACGCACTGGTTCCCATCATCGCGCGAGCGCCTGTAGACGCGGCCACGCGGGACGCCTGGTTGGAGCGCCTGTGGGAGGCGTACGAGGAAGATGGTATTTCGTACATCGAGTCCCTCGGTGATCACTGGGGTAACCTGTGCGCTTCCGCTGAAGTGGCGTCTCGTTGGGCCGACCGGCTGATCGGTGTATGCCGTCTGGCGTGGAGTCCGGATCCCAATCTGCGCGGCTTCTTCAAAGGAACCACCAACTGCCTGAGCGCCCTGCTGACGGCACAGCGCTACCCCGAGATGCTGGAACTGCTCGACTTGGCGCCGTTCAACATGTGGCATTATAACTGGTACGGCGTGAAGGCTCTGGCCGCCATGGGCAAGAAGGCCGAGGCCATTCGCTATGCGGAGCAGAAGCGCGGACGGAACGATAGTCCCGTAGCCATCGCCCGCACCTGCGAGGAAGTGATGCTGTCTTCAGGACTGGTCGAAGAAACGTACCAACGATACGGGCTGGAGGCCAACCGCGCCGGTACCTATCTGGCCTGGTTCCGGGCCGTCGTCAAAAAGTACCCCCACAAAGAGCCGGCGGAGGTGCTGGCGGATCTGGTGGAGTTCATGCCCGGCGAGGAGGGCAAGTGGTTCGCGGCGGCCAAAAGTGCCGGACTGTACGATGAGGCGATCGCGCTGGCCAGACAGACGCCATGTTCGCCGCAGACGCTGACGCGCGCCGCGCGTGACTTCGCCGACAAGAATCCGGAATTTGCGCTGGAGGCGGGTATGACGGCGCTTTTCTGGCTGGTCGAGGGGTACGGATACGACATCACCAGCGTGGATGTGCAGGATGCCTACTCCCACACGATGGCGGCGGCGAATAACGCTGGATGTGTGGAGGCAACGCGCCGCCGGATACGCGATCTGGTCAGCCAAGAGTCGTTCGGCGAGTGCTTTGTCACCAAAATCCTGGGGCGCGAACTCGGCCTGCGGTGAGTGGCAGCACCAGCAGCCCCGCTATGAAACGCATCGAGGACGGGGAGCGTATCCGCTTGTGGGTCATCCTGGGCTCGGTGGAGGGCGGTGAGTGGCAGCCGCTGTGCTCGGGGAGCAGCGTGGGACACCGGCGGATCGAGCGGTTCGATCCGGTCGAGGTGGACCGGGTGGCGCTGGAGGTCATCGCGGCATCGGCTCCGCCCAGGATTCGCCGCCTGGCAGCGTACGCTGCCTGAAACCGCTATGCACGGTGTAGACGCCCTGATGCTTGAGAGAGCATGCCAGGCCTACGGGGCCTGCTCATCTTCCTCGCCAACGTCAGGCAACTCGCTGAAGCGCTCGCCGCAGGCGGCCAAGCTCGGCGGCTGTGCGCCTGGTGTCGGCGGCGGCACGCAACGCATGGCGCTCGGCGCAGCGCAGGAGCCCCTCCTGCGCATCGAGATATAGCCGGGCCCGAGGGACGTTGACGCCGTAGATCCCCGGGCACGCACCTACCAGTCGCTCCTCCATGCCGGCGGGCGCCAGGGAGTCGAGCAAGTTCCGGGATGGCGTGGCTCGCCCCTTCCGTCGCCGGTCGGGCTCCGTGGCCACCGCTTGCCAGATCAAGAGCAATCCACGCAACGTACATCCCGGCGGTCGCTCGTTGACCTGCCAGGCTCCGCGCGCCACGTGCATCAGCATCCTGTTCAGCCGCAGGTTCTGCTGCCACGCCGTGTCGTCTCCATCTTCCTCCTCGGCCTCAGGAGGTGGCAGCTCGAATTCGTCCCGCGTCCATGCCGGCGCAGGGACCCGGCCGGCAATGACAGCCACCGCCTCGTCTGCAGCATCGGCCCGCAGGTCCCCCTCAAAACCGCGCAACAGTTGGCCGGCCAGCGACTCGGTGCTGGCCTCCTGGCCGGGATCCCGAAGACTCAGGCCGACTCGCAGCTCGAAGATCAGCACGCACAGCTCTGGTACAGCGTTGGGCATGAGGTGGTCGTCGGCGCGCAGGATGGGCAGGAAGTGCTCCGCCAGCTTTAGCGTTTCCTTCTCCTGGCCTGCGGCCAACAAGAAGTCCGCGATATGGAACAGCGCGTCGACGTCGTAGGTATCGCTGTCCAGCGTCCGGAACCTATCGGCAACCTCCGGCAGCAGCTCCTCGCAGCCGGCGCGCGTGAACGCTTCGGCAACGTTCCAGTAAAAGAAGCCCAGGCTGTTCTCTGCCGTCGACGAAACCGCGTCCGCGATTCGCCGGAAGACGGCGGGAAGGTCCGGATGGGCGCGCGCTTCGAGCGCGTCGAACAGCTCGTTGCAGTCGAGACTCTCCGCGGGCAGGGCCAGGCGTGCTTCGAGGTATGCGTCCATCTGTTCGAGAGAGGGTGATGTCAAGGCCTCGAATTCCTGCCGCACCTCGTCAGCGGGCTCCACGTCCTCCTCGAGTGGCGCGCCATCGGGGTGCGCCATATCGAAGCTCTCGGGGGCCGCGCGCGCCAGGCGCTGGTCGTTTTCGAGGCAGCACGTCTTGTACTTCCTCCCGCTGCCGCAAGGGCAGGGCTTGTTGCGGCCCGTCTTGAGCCGCCTGTGGGCCGCCTCCAGCTCCGGAGCACTCCGTCGAGGTCCAGACTCAGGTTCGTCGATCATGAGCTTTGCCTCCTCCGTGCAATGACGCCACCATCAAAAGTCGTGCCGTCTTCGTGGCGTCGTCGTGGCGATGCCCGCGTCGCGAGCCAGCTCCACTAGCGGGCGTCTTCGACCGGACCGTAGAGCTCTTCGCCTCTCTGCACAGCGGCCTCCCATTCCTCGATCTCGGCGTCACCGAGCAGGTCACGGTTCGCTTCTGTTACCAGCATCCCGGTCTGCTGGATTGCGTAGATCAGGGCTGGCGCCAGGCCGGCCCGATGCCCGGCGGCCACAAGCTCCTCGAACACCTGGTCCTCGTCCAGCGGCGTCGGCACGTCTGCGTCGGGATCGAAGAGCAGAGGGTCGCCAGGGCCGGGATCGCGACCAAACCTGGCCCGGAATGCCTGCATCTGGTCTGCGAGGGCCTCGTGCAGCTCGCCAGCCGGCGCTTCTATGTCAGGTATCTGCCGCACGTTGCCGTCCTTGTCCACCATGCCTACCGGTTGGGCATCGTCGAACGGCTGGCCGTATACCTCGACGGACGCTTCCTGGCCGTCGATCCGCCCGCTGAGCGAGAGCGCGGTTTCGGGATAGGTGCGCCAGAGCATGGCAGGCGGTTCGTCGAATACCTGGACGAAGGCGCCGACGTCGATACTGAAGTGCGGGAAGACGTGATCCTCTTCGTCTTGCATTTCCAGCAGCGATGGGGCGATCGCTAATGCCTCTCCCTCATCCGCCAACGCGCAAGTCAACGCGCCGGGACTGGTCAGCTCAACGGCGTTTGCCAGTGCATCCATCACCTTTCTGTGCCATCCGTGATCCATGGTCATCCTTCCTACTCATTGCGCCGCAGTGCGCCGCCAAGGGGCACGGCCACCGTGCGGTATGCTGTGGGGTGCGCTCCCTTTCAGGCGCAGCCTCTAGATGGCCGGACAACGCGTCAGGTATCGGACCTCACCTGGCCGCATTTGGGGCATCGGTCGCGGTAGCACGCGCGGCAATAGCTCTTGCCGCACGACGAGCACCTCGCCATGCACTCGGGACAGACCATGTGCTGTCGCTCGTCGCACACCAGCTGCGCTCCGGGGAAGGCACCGCAGGACTCGCAATACAGGTCATCGAGTCGTCTTGATAGCGGATTCCAGTCCAGGTGACAGGGGCGCACTCCCTTCCTGCGCATCACGTTAACCCGGGCCCGTGCGACCGGCAGGGCCACGCGCACCCCCTGCAGGAGCTCGACCTCCACGGTCATCGCATACTTGCGCCGCAGATCCCTGACCTTGGCGCGGTACTCCCGCTCGATGGCCTCTATGCGCGCTGCTTCGCGCCGGCCGGAGTCGTCCTCTGGCGCGTGCTCCTTGGCCAGCCGCTCTGCAGCCTCTCGGCGCAGGTCCGTGTGGTAGGCGAATAGACGGTCCAGATCCCTTGACAGGCGCCGTTCCATGCCTGCCAGGAACGGCCGCATGCTGGCACGTATGCGTGCGGGCAGGAACTTGGCCATCCAGTGCTGCACCTTCTCTGCGGGCCAGGGCGACGGCAGATCGCCGGCGTAACCGGGACACTCCGGCTCGTTCACCTTCAGGTGCGCGAGCAAGGGATCGACCAGATGATCGGCCGTCAGGCCATTGGACTGGTTCAGGCACACCGCCACGATATCTTCGCGCTTCTCGTCGGAGACTGCGGCCAGATGGAAGAACAGGGCCAGATACTCGGTCCAGCAGTTTTCTGCCTCCTGGAAGCGGTACGTCGCGTTGTCCAGGTGCAGGCATGCGCGCACCGCTTCCTCCAGCTGCGAAGACTGACGCCGCGAGTCCAGGCCGTCCAGGCCAAGGCGGAGGAACCTTCCACGTCCGGCCATGAACTCGCCCAGGGTATCCATCCATCCGGACTCCAGGCCCGTCCGGATCGCACCCTCGGGCAGCGTCTCGCCGAAGCCAAGACGACACAGTTCCGGCAGGTCGAGCGCTTCTTGCAGTGATGCCGGGGTCAGCACCTCGAGCCCGTCCGGCTCTATCGGCTCCACCAGCGCGCCTCCGGACTCCAGGGCGCGCGACACAATGTCGCGAACATCGCTCATACGACCTCGAACTCTTCTCCGAACAGCTCTTCATCCAGGCTTTTGGCCTGTTCGTAGCGCTTCTGGGCAGTTAGCAGCTTGCGCTCCAGTTCCTCGAATGCGTCCTCCCGATTCGATCCGGTTTCCTGCACCCAAGCGGAGAAGACGAGTTCAGCGAATCCGCTTTTCTCTTCGAGCTCTCCGAGGAGAGATTGGGCTTCGCCGACCACCAGTTCGAACATGTTGATCTTCTCATCGAGGATCGTCAGGATCCGGTCCTCCACGGTTCCGCGTGCCGCCAGGTTGAACACGTACACCTCGCGCTGCTGCCCGATCCGGTGCACCCGGCCTATGCGCTGCTCTATCCTCTGAGGGTTCCAGGGCAGATCGAAGTTGATGATGGTGTTGCAGAACTGCACGTTGCGCCCCTCGCCGCCGGACTCGGTGCAGAGCAACACGTCACGGTCCTGGCGGAATGCCTCGAGCGCAGCATCCTTGGCGGGCCCGTCCATCCGGCCGTCGAAGAGCGCGAAGGTAAGCCCTCTGGAGCTGAGCTCATGCTCGAGCAAATCAAGAGTGTCCAGGAATCGAACGAACACCATCTTCTTTTCGGCCGGATTGCGTTCGAGCAGCTCGAGCAGGCAGGTGACCTTGGCAGGTGTCAGGAGCTCGGAGTACCGGGCCTGAAGCCGATGCCACTCCGGGGACACATCCTTGCTGACGAAGCTCTTCAGGGACGCGCAAACGGCGGCTGGCGAAGAGCCTGCGGCCTCCAGGAGGTGGTGCAGATCGAGAGTATGCCGGCCATCTCGTTGGTTGCGCACTGAACGGATGAGCCGGCTCAGCTCGTCATAGCAGAGCTGCTCCTGCTCGGAAGGGTCAACGCGTAGCGTCAAAGTCCGGCGCGGCGGTAGACGGACATCCACCAGGGCGCGTGTGTTCCGCACCATCACGTCACGCATCAGGTCTTGCATATGCTCCCGGTTAACGGGTATGCGCGGGTGTCGCGGCTGCATGTACGCAGCGCGGAACTCCTTCTCCGTCCGGAACAGGCCGGGCTTGAGCAGGGTCAGGACGTTGTACAGCTCGACCAGGCTGTTCTGCACCGGCGTTGCGGACAGCAGCAGCAGGAAACGCTTCTTCAGCGCATCCACCAGTTTCCAGTTCTTGGATCTGCGGTCTTTCAGGTGATGCGACTCGTCGACGATGACCAGATCCCAGGGGTCCTGGGCCAGCCGCTCGAAATGGGGCGAGAGCCGTGCGGTGGCGATGGAGGCGATGATCCGGTCGCTGGACCAGAAGGTGTCGGGGTCGCGACGAACCAGCGATTCATGCGTGCTCGCGAACTCGAGGTCGAACTTGGTGGCCATCTCTTCCAGCCACTGTCCAACCAGCGAGGGCGGCGTGAGGATCAGGACCCGGCGGACCATCCCCCGCAGGATGTATTCCTTCAGAATGATACCGGCTTCGATGGTCTTTCCCAGGCCGACTTCGTCCGCCAGCAGGACTCGTCCCCGGAACTGCTTGAGCACTTTGCGGGCCGTCTCCGTCTGGTACCAGTAGTGGTCCAGGTTACGCAAGTGAGGCAGGCATAGCAGCTCGTCGAATCCCCGTAGCAGCACCAGGCGGGAGAAGTCGTGACGCAGCAGGAAATCATCACGGTCGCAGCATTGCTGCGCGTCGAGCATGGTGTACTGTACCGGGGGCGGCATACTCAGCTCCAGGCGGATCCGGGGAGAGATCCGGGGAGAGATCCGGGGCAGCGCGGCGGGAAGTGGGGTCTCGTCGGTCGAGCGTTCCGCTCGGGACGGGGCGATCTTCTGCCTGGCCTGAGGGGCACTGGCTTGCTTTCTGGACGCCTTGCGAGTTTGCCTGGGCTCCGATCTGCCCGGTTGCCAGTCCTGGATCCGGCGCAACCACCCCGCCGCCATGCGCGCGTCGACCCCGGTGCCTTTGAGAACTCGGGACGATGAGGTCCCAAGTCCGTGCTCCTCCAAGAACGCCTTGGCGTTGGGCCACCGCCCGGACTGGGCCAGGGCGATGGCGTGACCGACGAGCGCGCCTTCGCCAGGATAGTAGTGGTTGTTGTATCTCTTCAGATAGCGCAGAGTGGCGTCAGGTTTCTGTTCCACAATCCCTGCGTAGGCTGCCAGGAGCAACAACGTCCCATCTGCCGGGTAGGTGAGCACGGCCTGCTTGGCGGCTTCCATTGGCCGGGCCTTTGGATCGGCTAGCCGGGAACGGATGCTGTCGGCCAGTTCATCAGGAGATGGCAAGGTGCGTTCTTGCGCCTGGCTATCAAGCATATCACCCTCATTACTGTCGCGCGACATGGAACCGAAGTGCTCTCATGGGCTGGGAGGAGCTCGGGTTCGCGATCGGGTACGAACCTATGCCAGTTTCCTCAGGGCATCAAGCCAATACCCGTAAAAAACTCTTTGTGGAGCCCGAACTACAAGCTGCTGCATAGTATGTTCGGGTGGCTCCTCGACACAACGTTACTCGCTAGAACGCGTAACTCTGCTCTGATATCGGCTTTTGAAGCGTGTGCAACGGAGAACTCGATCGGCCCGACAAGCGTCAGGGCGCCAAGTCGTACTGCCAAGGTGTAGTCGATGGCGGCTATATCTGTGCTCAAATGGAATTCATTCATGAAGCGTCCAGCGCCACTATCCAAGTTGATAAACCAGTTTTTGATGGGATCCAACTGGAGTCCAGCGGTAATCATTTTCACATTTCTGGCACTCAGTTCGTAGCGTACCGATCCAGGAGAACGAATCGTATCATGTAGAGGATCAAACCGGTTGGGCGAGTACCAGTATCCCCACGGGAGTTCTTTGCCACGACTGTAGCCGATCCAGGTTCCATATGAAAAAGACAGAAATGGGGACGGCTGATGATGTACACGGTCATGAAAAGTTGCTGAACCTAATGAAATGCCACTGAAGATATATCTCGAGCTGTAGAGACGCGCTATGGACTCTTCTATGCGGTCGGGATCGAGGCTGTCACCAGGAGTGAAACCCATCATCTTTATCAAAGTTTGATCATCATAGATGGTGTTGTCCTCTATGGTGATCCGGGTTATGGGTATGGCCTGGGGATCGGCCATACCGCGGCGGAGATCCGGCGTATCAGGTTGCATGGCAGCTAGTTGACGAAATACACTCAGGTGTTTCCTTCCTGTGCGCCTGCCTGCCGCGAGGATGTCGGTAGCTGCTTTTGGCGAAGGTTAGTGGGGGCGATGGATCCTCACGCGCTTCTTGAGTCCATGCGCAGGCAGGATGGAGCAGGTAGCAGAGCAGGAATATTTGAATGGCGTTGGCTGATCGGCGGACTAAATTGGTGGCTATTTCCGGACTTGTCCACAGAGCTGCTGTTGGGCCGGACCGGATGGTGGTTCTTTCGCATCTTGCGGTCCGCCGCGGGGTTTCGCGACCATGCGATGGCCATCATAGCGGGTGCGTTCCATGATCGAGTGTTGACTCATATTCGCGGGCTGCCCCACATTCGCGGGCTGACCAATCCATGCCGTGGCAGCTGGTGCGTCCGTCAGACCGGCCGGCCACCAGCGTTCACCTGAATCCGGAGGCCTGTTTCCTATGACACCCCCTGGCGACCTGTCCGCATTGATCCCATGTTTCCCGGT
>SLHA01000077.1 GCA_007136405.1 Candidatus Latescibacterota bacterium | reverse complement strand
GGGGAGACCTTGACGCGGGTGGAACAGTATGAGCCGTACCTGCGGCAGAAGGCCTACAGTATCGTGCAGGCGGATGGCGGCTGGTGCGGCCTGACCGAAGGTATGCGCATCGCCGAACGGGCGCACCAGGCGGGTGTGGCCTATTGTCCGCACAACTGGCACAATGGCCTGATGACCATGGCCAACGCTCACCTGGTGGCCGCCATTCCCGGCCCGCGCGTGCTGGAGCTGTGCATGGTGCAGGGACCGCTGCAGTGGGACATCCTGCGCCAGCCACCCGTGATTCAGGACGGCCACCTGATCCTGCCGGATGCCCCGGGACTGGGAGTCGAACTGGCGCCGGACTTGGAAGCCCGTTTCCCGTACATCGACGGTAGTTGGGCCGAACCCGTGCAACGCTAGGCTGGAACATGGTCTCTGTCGTGCGTGCG
The DNA here is from genome assembly GCA_007136405.1 of Candidatus Latescibacterota bacterium. Classification (GTDB taxonomy): domain Bacteria; phylum Latescibacterota; class UBA2968; order UBA8231; family UBA8231; genus SLHA01. Next base: position 10,937 of record SLHA01000077.1, on the reverse strand, counting down.
GGGTGGCCTGTGGGCGATGATGCACGGCCGCCCGGCTAACTGACGCCTTGCTGTTCCATCTATCCTGGAGGAGCTGTCATGGAGCAAGCCAAGAGCCTGTTCGACGAAATCGGCGGCTGGGTGGTCGCCCAGTTGCCCGAGAGTCTGGTAGGACTGGTGTCCGCCGTTCTCACGCTGATCGTCGTCCTGGTGCTGCACAAGGTGACCAGAAAGATGATCATCTCGGCCATGGGGTTTCAGCACCGCACCGAGGCACAGATCAAGCAGTTCACCACCATGTGGAAATACCTGTTCATGCTGGTGGGCATCGTCTTCGTGGTCGTCAGCATGTCCGCCTCGCTGGCGGCCATGGGCTTGACGGTGGCCTTCGTCAGCATGATCCTCGGCTGGTCTTTACAGCGGCCGGTAACTGGAGTGGCAGCCTGGTTGATGGTGATGATCAAAAAACCTTTCGTCATCGGTGATCGCATCATCATCCAGGGCGTGCGTGGTGATGTGCTGGAAATCTCACCGACCCATATCCTGCTCGGTGAGGTCGGTGGCACGATCGGCGGCGAGGAGTCCTCCAATCGTGGCATCCTCATACCCAATGCGGTGCTTTTCGATCAAATGGTCACCAACTACGCGGTCTCGCAGGAGTCCAAGTACATCCTGGCGGAGATCAACGTGAGAGTCTCCTATGATTCGGATTACCGACTGGCCATACAGGTGCTGACCGACTGCGCCAGTAGAGTCACGGCGGACATCGTCTCCATCACTGGCAAGGAGCCTTCGGTGCGTTCGGAGTTCTTCGACTCCGGGGTCATGATGCGACTGCGGTACCAGACGATCGCCACAGAGCGCGAGCGCATCTCCAGCGACATCGTCGGCGAGATTGTGGAGGCGTTCAGCAGCAGTCCGGATCTTGGTTTCGCCTACCCGCATTCCACCGTGCATTACCGGTTGATCGATGCTAGCACCGCTTTACCGCCCATGTTCCGGGAAGCCAGGAGCGCTTCCGCGAGCTGATTGACAGATCGGAATCCTGTTATGCCACAGACGCCCTCTCGACCCCACATTCTGCTCATCTGCACGGATCATTGGGGTGGCCCCCTCCTGGGCGCCGCCGGCCATCCTGTGGTGATGACGCCCACCTTGGACCAGCTGGCACGCTGCGGTGTGCTGTACACCCAGGCATATTCGTCCTGCCCGTCCTGCATTCCCGCCCGGCGCCAGCTGATGACGGGTATGAGTCCGCGCGTCAACGGCCTCCGCACCTACCAGGAGGGTGTTTCGTTCCCGGAGGTACCCACGCTGGCGCAGTGCTGTCGTGACGCCGGATATCAGGCGTACGGCGTAGGTAAGCTGCACGTTTATCCGCAACGCAACCGGATCGGTTTCGACGATGTGCTGGTGGAAGACCAGGGACGCCACCAGCTGCGCGACGTCCCGGACGGCGACGGGGACGACTATGAATTGTTCCTGGCGGACCAGGGGTATGGCGGTCAGGAATACGCTTCAGGTATGCCTCACAACGATTTTCTGACGCGAACCTGGCATCTTCCGGAGCACTGTCATCCCGTCAACTGGGCCGCCCGCGAGCTGACGCGGTTCATCCGGCGGCGCGATCCCCGCCGGCCGGGGTTCTGGTACCTGTCCTTTTCCGCCCCGCACCCGCCCCTGACACCGCTGCCCGCGTACATGGATCTGTACCGCGACGTGCCGCTGATCGAGCCGGCCCATGGCGCATGGTCGGATGATTTCGGTGCGTGGCCCCATCATCTCAAACGCCTGAGCAATCCGGACAGCCTGGCCATGGCCCGGGCGCGGCCGCCGGCCGTCGAACTGGCGCGCCGCGCCTACTATGCCATCATGACCCACATTGACCATCAGATCCGTCTGGTGCTGGGATACCTGCGGGAGAATGGCCTGCTGGACAACACGGCTGTCGTCTTCACCGCCGACCATGGCCATATGGCGGGCGAGCATGGTCTCTGGTGCATGACGCCGTTCTACGACATGTCGGCGCGCATCCCGTTGATCGTGGTGCCGCCGACCGGTGAGGAGAGATTGGTGCCGGGAACCCGGGATGACCGGCTGGCGGAGTTCGGTGATCTCATGCCTACCCTGCTGGAGCTGGCCGGTATACCCGTCCCGGATCAGGTGGACCGGTTGTCGCTGTTGGGCGCAGAACGCCGGGCCCACCTGTACGGCGAGCACGGAGAGAGAACAGCGGCTATGCGCATGATCCGCGATCCGCGATACAAGCTGATCTATTATCCGGTGGGCAACCGGTTGCAGCTATTCGACATGCAGGCGGATCCGCGGGAGACGCGCGACCTGGTGCTGGAAGGCACGCATCAGGATACGGTAGAGCGGTTAAAGCGCCTGCTGATCGAGGAGTTGTATGGCGACGATCTGGAATGGGTGGAGGACGATCGCCTGGTCGGTTTGCCCGAGCCCCCGTACCTGCCGGCTCCGGACCGCAACCTGCGGGGCCAGCGCGGCCTCCGGTTCATGTGAGCGGCGCGGCACGGAGACTGCAGCCAGACGCGATCAGCCGGGTACATGTTAGCGCCGCAGCCAGGCGACCGCTGCCGGGCGTGGCCAGCGCCAGGCCCGGCGCGCGACAAGGCGCGCCAGGCTCAACCCCGGAAGCACCCACATCCGGCCCCGGCCATGCCACGCAGACCCGACATCAGGCGGTGTCCCTGTTGCCGCTGCATCCGTCCGTGCTCCTGCGGCCGGAACAACGGGGATAACGGCGTGCAAAGGTCTCCGTGCTCTCCTCCCGGCGCAGCGTCCCCGACGTCTGCAGTACCGTGGTCTGACACAGCGGTTTGATGAACCGTTGGGCCAGAGTCTGGACATACGCGCCCTGGGCGGGCAGCAGAAGCACATCGCCAACGTCGATACCGCGGCCGTAATAGGTGTAACCCCACACATCGTGCGGTGTGCACAGAGATCCGAACACCCGGCACCGGCGCTGCGCGGATCCGGGCTGCGATAGGTTGATCAGCGGCACGTGCTCGGTCTCCAGACGTTCCCAGCCCAGCAGGTGGGTGCCGCCGTCCGTGATCGCCACCTCCGGCCCCTTGATGTCGGCCACCTGCAGGAGCAGGTGCACCGCCTGATTGACCAGGTAGCGGCCCGGCTCCAGCCAGAGGTCCACCGGTCCCAGACAGGCGACGATGTGCCTGTCGAAAGCCTGGTGAATCCGGGCGGCCATGGTCTCGACAGGCTGGACCGGATGCAGCAGGTAACGCAGGTCCCAGTCATCCGGCGGCCCCTCCGCGGGCTGCAGACCGAGCATGGCGCGTATACGCCCCCTGGGCGTCAGCCAGGGGTAGACCGCTTCGTCATCCTCGGGATAGTAGCCTCCGCCGATATCCACAAAATGCCAGCCCCCCGCGGGCGCCTGAGCGCGCAACAAGGGTCCCAGCCGTTCCAGCGTCTGGCAGTAGCCCTCCGCCTGCCGGTTCCAGCTCAGGTGGAATTGCACGCCTTGGACCCGGACATGCTGCAGTTTCCGGCTGCGTTCGACGAACGCCGGAAGCTGCTCCGCCGGTATGCCGAACTTGGTCCATGCTCCATGGCTCTGCAGACTCAGACGAATGCCGGCATTGACCGAGATCCCCCTGGCGGCGGCCCGCGCTGCCAGGCGCTCCAGCTCGAGGAAGCTGTCCAGATGCACGGTGACCCGCCCGGCATGCCGCAGCGCCAGCTCCAGTTCGTCGTCCGTCTTGGCCGGACCGCTGAACACGATCCGGTCGAAACCGCAGCGGATAGCCAGTTCCAGCTCCATACCCGAAGAGACGTCCGCCGCCAGGCCGGCGGCGCGGATGCGGCGGACCACCGGCAGGGTGGGATTGGCCTTGAAAGCGTAGTGTACCCAGGTATGCTGACGCGGATGCGCAAAGGCCGCTCGGAACCGTTGAATCTGCGCCGTCAGGCGTTCCTCCTCCAGCATGTACTGTGGCGTGCCGAATCGCTGGGCCGCCTGCAGAAAGATATGCTGCTGATCGATGGCGCGGGCCACCATGGAGGTGAGTTCGCCGGGATACAGCGGCGCCTCGTCCTGCTGCAGGAATTCGTCTATCGCGGCAGACAGGGAAGCCGAATACGTCGAGGCCATGGGTCAGTCCTTCACATCAGTGGATGGTGCGGCGGCAACCGGGCGATCTTCCAGTTGCAGGTCGATCAGTGGGGTCAGTTCCGCACCGAGATTCGCCAGCTCTTGCGGATCGGTGTACCGGACCAGCACGGCCGCTACGATACGGTCATCGTAACTGCCTTCCCAGCAGTGCAGTTCGTCACCGGGCGGATGGTAGATCTCCAGCAGTCGGACCACCCGCGGATGGGCCAGCAAGCGAGAAAAATCGAGAGAGCGCACCACACCACCGCGATCGGTGAGCAAGTGCATGGCCGCCAGAGGTTCGGCGTTCACCGGAGGCGAGACCACGGGAGACTCGCCCAGGGCGATCCGGCAGGCCGCGTACACAGGATCGTAGCCCAGGGTCCGGCGACACAGTTCCGGCAGGCAGTCGCCGCCGGGGCGCACGGCCATCTCCAGCAGATAGGGCGTGTCACCCGCCAGAATCACGTCGACCATGGCCAGGCCGCGGGTGATTCCCAGCGCGGTGCATCCCGCCAGGAACGTGTCGGCCAGCAACGAACGGGTAGCCAGATCGAGCCGTGGCACGTAGTACGCGCCCACCAGACCGGCCAGACCCGGTTCCTGCAGCATCGACTTGGCGGTGAGCCGCAGAATCTGCAATCGCCCGGCGTCGATATACAAATCCGCGCCGAATTCGCTGCCACGGACACAGCGCTGTACGAGGTACCTGGCGGCGGCAGGCGCCGCTGGTGCCGGTGCCGGCAAGCTGGCCTCCAGCCGGTGACAGGCGGCGCGCAGTTCGTCCTCGTCGTTCGCCCGCAGAACCCACTCGCTGCCGCTCCCGGTACACGGTTTGAGGATCCAAGGGGGCGGATGACGACGGGCGAAGTCCACCGCCTGATCGACCGTGTCCACCGCGGCCGTGGCGGGAGCAGGCACGCCGGCCGCGTGCCAGGCAGCGGCCGTCAGATCTTTGCGGCGAGTGCGCGTCACGGTGTCCGGGTGGTGAAAACGCAACTGCAGGTACTCGGCCAGATACGCCGTCAGCGGCAGGTACTGGCATACGAAACAGACGATACCGCCCAATCCGCGGCCCGATGCATCCAGCCAGCGGCGGATGGCCCGCAGGGCTGCCTGCGGGTCATCGATATCTGCGGCGATCACGTCAGGCTGACCTGTCAACTCGACGGCACGGGTAGGCGAAGCCAGCAATACGGCATCGTTGCAGTGGCGCCGCACCTGGCCGGCGTAGTCCGCGCTGGGCTGCACCACGAGGAGAGCCCCCGGCTTCACGGCGACTCCGGATCGCCGGCCTGCGGCGCAATGTGAAAACGCACTCTGGGGTAGAGTTCCTCCAGCACCGCGTCAGCTTCTTCCAGGCTGGAAGCCAGGACGCTGAGATACCCCAGGAACTCGAAACCGGCGGGCGGCTTGAGCACCGTATCCCCCGGCTCGAACTCCAGAACCAGCTCGCTCACGCGAGGGTCCGCGCGCACTTCGTCCACCCCCTCCACGCCCGCCAGCCGGCCGCTGGTCGCGGGGATGAAGTAACGCATCTTCATGGCGCCGCGGCAGCGGCCCTCCGGGTGCAGGCGCTGCTCGCCCACCGCCAGCCGGGCGTTCTCGGCGTAAATGTCGACAGCGAACAGTCTGCGGATGAAATCCGCGATGTTGTCGGCACCGCGCCGTGCCGCGATCTCCAGTACGGCGATACGATCGCCGTCGACTTTCAGTTCGCAGTGGAAGCACGACCGGGTCAATCCGATGGCGTGGACGGCCCGCACGACCACCGCCTTTATCCGCCGCTCCACATCCGGCCCCAGGCGCGTGGGCATCCACTCCTCGTATTCGAGGAAATAGTCGGTGTCGCGGATGCGCTCGACCTCGATCACCCCGAAACAGCTCACCTGCCCGTCGCAGACCATGCCATCCACACTGACCTGCCTGCCGGGCAGGAAGCCCTCCAGGAGAAAGGTGTCTTCCGGCTGGTACACATCCTCGGCGAGGATACCGCGCCCAGCCTCCGGGAGCCAGAATTCGAATGGATACTGGGGGTTTTCCCGACGGTATTCCCTGATGTACGTCTGCACTGCCTGGAGATGGGCGTCGATGGTATCCAGACCGTCCTGCGGGTTCAGGCGAATGACACCGTAACTGGAGGAACCACTGAGCGGCTTGAGGACCATGGGCTGGTTCATGCCAGCGAGACAGTGAACGATCTCCCCGGCCGTGCGCACCAGATGGAATGGCGGCGAATCGATCCCCGCCTGGCGCAGGACCGAGCGCATCAGGTATTTATTGCGGGCCCGCAGCGCCGCCCGGGGATGGTTACCGGGCAGTCCGAGTTCCGCCGCCGCCATGCTGGCGGCGATGACGCCGCTCTCCGAAAAACTCAACACTCCGTCGATGGGATCCTGGCCGTGCAGCCGGCGCGCGCAGGCCATGGCCGCATCCAGATCCTCCTGATAGTCCAGATCGAAGACGCGGTCAAAGCACAGCCGATCCGCGTCCACGGGACTCATCTTGATGAGCGAGGAGCGAAAGCCCAGATTCCTCAACCGTTCGACATAGTCGCGCGGATCGCCCGCGGTATGGATGAAAAGCAGGTGTTTCATACGGACTACCACCTCAGAACGACGGCGAGGAGCAAGCCGCCGTTCCGACGGTAGACTCCTCTGACTGGATGACAAAGGCGTTTTCCAGACGCCGGGTTCTCGTCTCCAGACGTTTTTCCGCGTCCCGGTAGTTGCAGCCCCAGACGCTGATCCAGGCCAGGTTGTCGTATCCATCGGGCGGCACCATGACCGCGTCCCCCGGGTTTTTGGTCAGCACCACTTCAATGAGATGCGGGCTGCGACGTAACGGCTTGTGCGGGTTGACCGCTTGCAGGTACACGCGCCCCGGACGTTCGGGAACCAGGGTTCTGGAGATACCGCAGCCATGCGCCGCTGCGGGCGGATGCACCGGCTGATTCAGCGCCACGCGTATGTTTTCCTCGGCCAGATCGATGCCATACACCCGCTTCACCAGGGCGTGAATACAGTCGCCTCCCATGCGGGCGCCGATCTCGACGATGCGTGGACCTGCACGGGTGATCTTGACTTCAGCATGGATGCCGCAATGAGTCAGTCCCAATGCCTTCACCCCCCGGCACACCATGGCCTTGATCGCCTCCTGCGTGGCCGCCGGCAGCCGCGAAGGGGTGCATTCGCCGCGCTCGATAAAGCTGGCGTCGTTCATCTTGGCTTTGTCGATGATGGCGTACAAGCTGACCGTACCGTGCTGGACGACCCCCTCTACGCTCACCTCGGGGCCTTCCAGCAACCCCTCCAGGACGAATTTGCCGGTTTTGTATGGATAGATGCAGTCCTGGACCCGGACACGCTGGCTGAAGTCAGCCAGAATGTCCAATGCCTGTTGCACGGAGTCGATACGCACCACCCACTCGCTGTCGGCGCCCCATTCGGGCTTGAGAATGGCCGGCAGACCGACCCTGGCGCAGGCGCGTTGCAGCGACTCCGGGCTGTCGACCTGACAGAAAGCCGGCACCGGGACACCGCCCCGCTGCAGGGCCTGCCGCATGCGGAACTTGCTGCGCGCATTGAAAGCCGCGCTGAACGAGTTGCCGGGCAGGCGCAGGCGACGAGCGACCAGCGCACAAGTGGGAACGTCTTCCTCCCAGAACGTGACCACGCCTTGCAGGGGTTCGGCGCGGTGCAACTGTTCGGCGATCGCAACGATCTCGGGCAGGCTTCTACCCTGGGTATAGATACTCCGGTGGGCGTATTCCACCGACCAGTTGGGCGCCGGGTTGATCAGGTAGATCTGCAGGCCGAGACGGGTGGCGGCGTCAAAAGTGAGTCTTTTTTTGGGCGAGCCGCTGTTGATGAACAACAATCTGGGGGGGGCAGTGAGTCTGTCGTGGGCAGGAGTACAACGATGGCGTCCAGGGTCTTTCGTCATCTAACTAAAGCCCTCCATAAGTGAAAAAGTAGGCCTGGTGGTGATTGTGGTATCCTGGAGAATAGTCATGCCGCACCACGATGCAATCTCCCTGTTGAGGTTTCGCTCTGAGTGTTCTCACTCCACCGTCGACGGAATCGCCGTGACCGGCAGGGGCAGAGCGCTATGCCGCCGCGAACCGTTGTGGAAGTGACCCGGTAAGCGGCGGCTCGACAGCGAACGGACATCCGGAGGTCTTGTCCCGAGAAGCCTGCAGCCACGATGCGCACGACGCGCTGTTGCAGGCGACGACAAGCCGCCGAACTGCGGCTGCTGATGCAGCCGGTACCACTGCCAGTGCTTGATGCAAGGGGGAAACTACGGCCCGATGGACAACCGCACTGGAGGATACCAGGTCTTCGGCAGTGCGATCATCCCTCAGATAGAAGGAAAGGCGGTGCACTGTCATTCCTTCCAGATCAGGATCTGCTCTCTGGCATCCCATGCGTCCACACGGTCTGCCGGTACCAGTCCGAAGACCACCAAAACCGCAGCAAATAAACGTCACGCGGATGGAATGTCAAGAGGCAAATGGGCACTCGGAAAACCCGGCAGACGCGGGTGGAACCCGAGCCGCCGATACGGGCGCTTACCATGGGCACCGGTGTCGGTCCGCGCACGGCATCCAGTACCGCCACCACCTGGTTCCGGAAAGATCATGGCGACTATGTGGGAACGCGCCAAGGCGGTGAGTGGGGGCGTTGCGGCCCGGAAATGTTGTCTTGCCGGACAAGGTCCACGATATTCACCAGGCACGGCCCCGCCCGTTGCGAAAGGACATTCCATGGCGCCATCAAGCCGTTTCACGGCACCCGATGAACTCACCGCCACCGGCGCGGTGGTCGACCACTTGCCCGCCTCCACGCGCCGGTACGTCGGCTCTCCCTCCATCGCCGTGCTGCCGGACGGCGGATATGTGATGAGCCATGACATTTTCGGACCGGGCAGCAGCAACGACACCAGCGTGGTACTGCGCTCTGCGGACCGCGGCGCCACTTGGGAGCCCATCGCCAAGGTCAGGGGACAGTGGTGGTCCAGCTTGTTCTGGCATGACGGCGCGTTGTACCTGTTCGGCGCCAGTCGCCGGTATGGCAACACCGTGATCCGGCGATCGCAAGACGGTGGTGTCACCTGGACCGAACCGGTGGACCACGCCACGGGGGTGTTGCTGCAGGACGGTGAGTTCCACTGCGCCCCCGGGCCCGTCGTACTGCACGATGGCCGCCTCTGGCGGGCCATGGAGGACGCCGGTGGTCCGGGCGGATGGGGACACCATTTTCGGGCTTTCATGATGTCGGCGCCCGCGGCAGCGGACCTGCTCCAGGCGGCGAACTGGATATCCAGCAACCGCATCGGCCGGGATCCGGACTGGATGCAGGGAAGGTTCGGCGGTTGGCTGGAGGGCAACGCGGTGGTCGCGCCGTCCGGCAATGTGGTGAACGTGCTGCGTGTCGATGTGCCCCCGGGCCCGGAACAGGCGGCGATCGTCCAGGTTTCCGCCGATGGACTGATCGCCAGCTTCGATCCGGATCGCGGCTTCGTGCCGTTCCCCGGCGGCGCCAAGAAGTTCACCATTCGCTATGACAGGGTCAGCGGTCAATACTGGTCGCTGACCAACCCGGTGACAGCGGACCAGCGGCACGAGAAGCCCGGCAAGGTGCGCAATACGCTGGCCCTGATCTGCTCCGCGGACCTGCGTCACTGGGAGCAGCGCGCCGTGGTCCTGCAGCATCCGGACGTCGACTACCACGGTTTCCAGTATGTCGACTGGCTGTTCGAAGGAGAGGATCTGCTCGTGGCCTCGCGCACTGCCTTCGACGACGGCCTGGGCGGCGCGCACAACCAGCATGACGCCAATTTCTTGACATTTCACCGGATCGAGGCATTCCGCCAGGCCGGATGAAGCCGGGCGGCATACGACAGCAGCACAACACGGCGATCGCGGCTGTGCCCTGCCCGGGCGGCCGATCGAAAAGATCATGGTATAATGAGTGGGGAAATTGGCGACCATGACCGGGGGGCTCGCGGCTATCAGGCTCTGCAGCGAGTCAAGGACGTTTCGGACGGTTGCATTCGGTTCATTCCCCCTGGAGCTTGGTTCTTGCGTACAACCCCCGGCCTAACCGATTGCTGCGCCCTATATCGCGTATAGAGAAATCTATGGCACAATATAGGGTATGGTCGAAGTAAATAGTGCGGGTTTTCGTGGGTAACTCAAGCTTGTTTTTCACCGTTACGGGCCGGCGGCATATGGACTGAGGGGCATGAAGTGCTTAGTTTCTGGAGCACGCAATGCTTGGTTCCTGTAGCACTGAATGCTTGGTTTCTGTAGCACTGAATGCTTAGTTCCTGAGGCACACAATTCTTACTGTCGCAGGTAACAAAATTCACCATAACCCAACAAGGGCCGTCCAGTCGTCAGCGAATGACTCCCGCCACCAGCAATACATGATACAGCTGTTCCTCCATACACCCTGGTTCGGTGTGTATGCCCTGTTGGGTCTAGGTTAGTGCGTTCTCTGGCACCATTCGAGCCCTGCGTGGCAGCAGGGTGAAAAGCAGCCCTCTTACGGCGCGGCTGGGTCTGTCAGCCGGAGCCGGCGGTTTTTTTGGGGAGTGAAGCGGTTACCGGACTGTCGTCCTGAAGCCCGGTCGACACTGCATAGTTCGGCCACTGCGGTAGAGCGAGGTCGACATCGGGGGTGACGGGGTCCCTGCGATCCGGCGGACATCCCATAGCGTCAAGGCAATCGGGGTAATCAGGAAGATTCGGTATGGATACGGAGCCAGTCCAGGACGAAAACGAACCCCAGGGCGGCAAAATTGTGATTCGGGCGCT
>SLHA01000016.1 GCA_007136405.1 Candidatus Latescibacterota bacterium | reverse complement strand
GGTGCCAGGTTCTACCTGGCCATCAGAGGGTCTCGCGCTTTGCGGGTGACCGGCGTGATGCGGGGACCTGCGCCGCCGTCTCCGGGTTGAATACGGACCGGTATGCCGTACACCGTGCTGATCTGTTCGGCGGTGATGACTTCGTCCGGAGTGCCAGTGGCCACGACCCGGCCGTGATGCATGAGCACTAGCTGGTCGCAGTACTCGCTGGCGAAGTTCAGGTCATGAGTAACGCATAGAATGGCCAGGTCACGGCTGCGGTTGAGTTCGTATAGCAGGTCGAACACCTCCACCTGGTGGTTGATGTCCAGGTGATTGGTGGGTTCGTCCAGTAGTAACAGCCGCGGTTGCTGCGCCAGAGCGCGAGCGATGATGACCCGCTGGCGTTCACCTCCGGACAGTTCGCTGACGCTGCGCCGGGCCAGATCCCAGGTGTGGGTCAGGCGCAGGGCCTCGTGTACTGCTTCATGATCGGCAGGTTGGGGTTGGCGGAACCGGCTGAGATACGGATACCGTCCCATCATGACGGTTTCGTGTACACTGAAGGCGAACGGACAGGTGCTTTCCTGGGGTACTACGGCCATGATCCGAGCCAGTGTCCGCCGGCTCATGGTCCGGGAAGGGCGCTCCTCCAGCTTCACCTGGCCGGCCATCACCGGAACCACCCCCGTGATGGTCCGGATCAGCGTACTCTTGCCGCAGCCGTTGGGTCCGATGAGTGCGACGAAGGCGCCGGATTCCAGCGCGAGATCCACGCCGCGGATGACCGGGGTGTCTGCATGGTAACCGGAGAAGACTCGATGGAGGCTGAGCAACGGCATGCGCTGGACCGACCTTGTGGGTTGGCCGGTCTGAACCCTGCAAACGGTTGCCGGGTGCCGGCCTTTGGCGCGAAGGCTGGATCATCCCACACTGACAGGCAGGTCTCCTGGCTCTCGGCACGATCTCCGGCGCGCCCTTCCCGATCCGCCTGGGTCTGGTGGACCCGGACCAGTGGGCTGGATCTGTGCCGGAATGACTGGGAAACGCCTGGACTGGGCGCGTTTCCGCGAGGCTGCCTGCGGGGCAACCCCATGGTCGGCCGAATACAGTGGCGCGGCCGCGGCGGCTTCTCACCGCCTTCCCTATTCTCCCCGTCACCAGGCAGCAAACTGGCGAACAGGGCACCTGCAGTGTATCAGACGTGCCACAAGGTAGTCCCGTCACATGCTCGAGGCAACCTCAGGCTATATGAGCTGAAGGGTACCGGACTGCCAGCAGGCCGCAAAGGAATCTGATGCGATCAAGGGGTATCGATGCCGCGCCGTGCCTGCGAGCATAAACTGTCGCCTGGCTGGAATTTCGCGCACACCAGCGGGCGGGTGTCATATATGGAGCAATGCCAGACCGCACCCTGGCGTTCCAGGTATGGGCATGGGCCGGTCAATGCGCTGTCCCCCATGCCGTTGGTCACCTGCGTTTCGGTTTCCACAGTACGCAGAATGTCGTCCCGCTGCTGGTTTCGCCAGCGCTCCAGATCATCCGGACGCGTCAGCAAGGCCAGATGCACCTGACAGCACAAACCACAGCGTTGACACTGGATCGGGTCCTCTTCAACGGGCGGAGCGGTGTGATTCAAGGCGTCCTCTGCCAGTGGAGATGGTCCCGTTCCAGTGGAGACGGTCCCGTTCCGGCATTGCAGCGCAACTGCATCTGTAGCGGATGGCGATGCCGTTCTCGACGCCGGGTTGACCGGACGGGTTCCGATTCGTTATTCGTCATACGATCCGTCTCTATCCGCGCGCTTGCGTGGACACCGCGCGCCTGCCGGCATCCGCACCATATCCACGGGGCGAACCGCCGGTAATATCCGCCGCACGCCACACAACTAGCACGCCATCGTCATGACTATAAACGAGATCCTGTCGGTACTGCACAAGTGCAGCAATATCGATGACATCGCCAGGAAACTGGGGCGTGCCGGCATCATAGTCGAACCCGATTCCACCAGTATACTGGCCCAATCCCACCTCATCGACAGCGGCTGCTTGAGCAAGCTCACTGATGACGGGCTGGGCTATGCCAATCGCTGGATCAAACACCTGCTCGAGGGAGTTGGAGAAGCTCCGTTACGCCGATTCCTGGCGGTCGACCGTTTTTGCCAGCTGTACCTGAACGACCCGGATACCATGGAGTACGGCGAGGCAGTGGCCCGGGCTCTGTCCGCTGTCAACGCGCTGGAGTCACTGAGTGAACAGCGCTACTGCGACAGTGTGGTGCAGCGGTATGAAAGTATCAGAAGCGATGACGCGTTCAACTGGATGCAGATCGAGCGCGACATTCTCGCCACGGTTTTCCAGGTCTGGCAACAACAGAATGGCGCGGTTCAAAGCCGTTTGACCTTGCCGATGCTGATGGATTTTCTTCAGCCGCAGGGTTACCAGGGTATGCTCGATCTGGATGACCCCTATGAGACGAAGCGCTACCGCAGTCTGCTCAGCGATATCAACAACGGCGATTGCGCGGAGAACGTATGGGACTTCGGTCTGCGTCTCATGGCCAACCTGACCCGTGTTTCCGGTGAGCAGCTGAAGCGGTTCCGCCGCACACTGTACAACCGGCTGCACAGTGGTGTGCGTCGGTTTCTGCGCCATCTGGAGGACGACATGGCCGAGGGCCTGGCGTATTTCCTGAAGCACAATATGCCGGAACCTCACCCGCAGCAGCAGCGCGAGCAGCTGCAGGCCGTACGGGATCTGATCCGCCGCAAGGCATATCACAAGGTGCGACTGCTGTCCCGCGAAGGTTATCATTCGGTCTCCAGTCGCTTTGACAACAGTCGCTTCGTTCTCATCGCCACCCAGGTTCGCGGTAACGGTCATGACGCCAAGCTCTATATGCTGCTGTTGCCGCGCAGTCACGGAAACCTGGTGCAGTACCTGGAACGTCACCTCATCGACGGGCACCTCCGCCCGTACGAGGTGGAGTTTCTCCGCCTGCAGGACTCCGTCGTACAGGAGGAACTGATCGCCGAAACGGCCCGGCGCCGGCGGGCCAAGCTCAGCGCCAATCTGGGCAGGTGCATTACGCTGGGGGTGTCCACCGGGATCCTGCTGGCAGTGCCCGGAGGGGTGCTGGGGGGGCTGTTCACGAGTTTCAGCCTACCGTTCGCTGTGGTTACCGGTTTGCTGTCCGGAACGATAGCGTTCGGTGTCCTGCGCTACCGCATAGCCCATTCGCTCCAGTTGCAGAGCCTCAGCGCAGCGGAGTACGCCCATGTGGAGAATATCCCCCGCATGTTGATGGGAACGACAAACAAGGTGCAGGAGCTGGCCTGTCCCGCCTTCGTGCCGCTGATATCCTGACCGGGTGTCAGGAGCCGGCGCGCCAGCGGCGTTGACGAGCCTGGCTTGATCCGCATCATAAAAAGACGGCGGGTGATGCGGGTGCCTGTGCCGCGACTGCGTCAACGGGCCTGTCATTTCCTCGAGCGGCTTGACTGCACCGAAGAAACCTCTGCCGGCAGTACGGCATCTATACAGGTCAGCAGTGGACACGGCGCAGCATATCTGACCGCCTTCGGTCGATCGGTATGCTGTCGATACAGATCTGCACGATATCCTGCCGGAGCTGTCTGTGCTGCTGTAACAACGGTTTTCCGGAGGAGCACCCACCGGGGCTCTTGGCCCCGGTTATCGCCGGCAGAAACTGGCGCGCGGTAGCCGCCAGCGGCGCCGCCGAACTGCTCTGCAAGTCGTTTTCGGCGCATATTTTATTCCAGGAGATGATCGCATGTCCATCACCAGGCGGGATTTTATCGCCAGAGGTCTTGCCGCGGGAGGGGGTGCGTTGCTACAGGTCTGCGCTTGTTCTGCCACCCAGAATGCGGACTCCAGCCAACCGGGCAAAGCCCGCGGTCAATCGACGCCCTCGTATCTGGAACTGGAACGAAACGGCACCTTTCAGAAACGAATCGATCAGGCCTACAGCATGATGGAGAACTGCGAGCTGTGTCCGCATCGCTGTGGAGTGAACCGGCGCCGCGGGCAACGGGGTCTGTGCGAGGCTACGGACGCCGTCACGGTCCACAGTCACAACCCGCATTTCGGCGAGGAAATCCCACTGGTGGGCAGACGCGGTTCGGGTACCATTTTCTTCTCCCATTGCAACCTGCGCTGCGTGTTCTGTCAGAACTGGCCCATTGCCCACGAAGGCCGCGGCCGGCGCATCAGCGACGAGCAACTGGCCGGGAGAATGCTTGATCTACAACGCATGGGCTGTCACAACATCAACGTGGTCACTCCGACGCACTACATGCCCAACATCCTGAACGCCACGCGTCTGGCCATGCAACAGGGACTGCGACTGCCGCTGTGCTACAATACCGGGGGCTATGAACGGGCGGAGGTGATACAGCTGCTGGACGGGATTGTGGACCTGTATCTTCCGGACCTGAAATTCATGGATGGGGCGTATGCCAAGGAGTTTGCGTTCACCCATGCAGCCGACTACCCGGAACAGGCCAAGCCAGCCATAGCTGAGATGCACCGGCAGGTGGGAGATCTGCGCACGGATGCAGACGGCATCGCCTTGAGTGGGCTGATGATCCGGCATCTGGTGATGCCCAATGAGGTGGCCGGAACTCGCGAATTCGTCCACTGGGTGGCGCAGAATCTCTCCACTTCGACATACGTCAACATCATGGCACAGTACCGGGTGGAGCACCAGGCCTTCGATCATCCGCTGATTTCGCGGGCCATTACGCCGGCCGAATTCGTCCAGGCCATGGACTGGGCCCGTGAGGCGGGACTGACCAACCTGGACCAGCGGTCTGCGTCTCAGGCCAACGTCTTCCGTCGACGCATGTGACCGGGCCCGGTCAGCTCCAGATACCCGGAATCGCCGTGCCGCAATAGTTGCAGGCGCCGTTTGTCAGGTGAACATGCTCGATCACGAAACCCGTCCTGTCGATGACCTTGTGCGCACAACCCGGGCAGTAGGTGTTCTCTCCATCGTGACCGGTGACTTTGCCCACGTAGACGTATTCGAGTCCTTCATCCTGAGCGGCTGACCGGGCTTCGTCCATGGTCGAGGCCGGTGTCTGGGGCAGGTTGGCCAGTTTGTACAGCGGGTAGAACCGGGTGAAGTGAAGTGGAACGTCCGCACCGAGTTCGTCTCTTATCCAGGCGCACATGCGCCTGATCAGCTGCATATCATCGTTCAGCGTGGGTATGAGAATATTGGTGATCTCCACGTGGACTCCGGCACCCTTCAGCCATTTCAGGGTTTCCAGCACGGGATCCAGCTCGGCAGAACAGATGTCGCGGTAAAACTGCGGACAGAAACTCTTCAAATCGATGTTCACCGCGTCCAGGATACCGGTAATTTCCTCCAGAGGTTGTCGCTCGATGTACCCGCTGGTGTGAAGCAGGTTGAGCAGCCCGGCTTCCTTTGCCATGGATGCGGTGTCGGCCATGTACTCGTAGAACGCCACAGGCTCACCAAAGGCGTAGCTCACGGCTTGCACGCCTGCTTCCCGGGCGTGTTCCACCACCGCACCGGGAGGCAGGTCGTAGGCGTGGAGTTCCTCCGGGCGCACCAGCGCCATGTCCCACACTTCGCAGAATTTGCATTCAATGGGACAGCCGGCGGTGGATATGGAGAGGGCTCTGCTGCCTGGTAGCACGTGGTAGAACGGCTTGCGTTCCACCGGATCGATCTGGACCAGGCACGGATTACCGTAGACCAGCGTATACCCGGTGCCATTGTTGTTTTCCCGTACCCTGCATGCCCCCCTTCGGCCGGGCTCCAGGCGGCAGTGCCGGGGACAGAGGTCGCACCGGAGCCTGCCGGCCTCCAGCGGGGTGAACCAGGGTGAACGCTCGCGCCGGACGAAGCCCATGCGGGCCGTCTGTGCGGCTGCCACCGGGCGCGACCGCACCTGGGCGGCCAGACACAGTCCGCCCAATCCGCCGGCGATTGCCTTGATAATGGATCTTCGGTCCATACTGGTGCCGGTGGGATCGTTTCGATCATCCATAAGCTACGTTTCTCCCGCAAAGGAGTAGTATGCAGCAGGCACCGGCATTCGCCAGTGCCGCCAGGAGGCAACAGGCGACCAGCCCCAGCACCGGGGCGAGGACGACGCTGGCCAGCAAAGCGCCCGCGCACGCTCCGAACAGTTCGATTCCATAGATGATGCCGGTAGACTGATCCGGGTTCCTGCGCAGACGCAGGCAACAGGCTGTAGCCAACGGGAAGTCGACGCCGTTCAGTACACCCGCGCCAAACGTCATCATCGCGAACACGGCAAAGACGAAACGGGCCGAATCCAGACCTGTCGACCAGTGCAGGCTTGCGCCTATCACGGCAGCAAAGACCGCGATGAGCAATTGCACGATCGCCAGGGTCATCATACTGGACTTGTTGTGCACCCAGCGCTGCGAGGCAGCGGCGCCCAGCGCCAGGCCACCCATGAACAGGGCCACGATCAAACCCACCATCTCGTAGACAAAGCCGTATATGCTCTGAAAGGCAAACAGCAGGACGATCTGTAAGGTCATCGTCGATAGTCCGGTAGTGAACACGGCAGCATGAAGGGCGAATCCCGGTGCCTGGCTGACTGCCGCGCGGCGCAGGACCGCGGCCGTAACCAGCGCGGCGCCGAGTACCGGCCATATCCACCATCGCTGTACGTGAATCAGCCAGCGCAACGCCGATGGACGTGTCGGACCGGTCTGCATGTCGGCGAATACCAGCGTGTAGTAGTATGCGATGGGTTTGAGATCAGAATTGATGAAATAACGTTCATAGACCGGCGGCAGATCCTTCTCCGCCTCCGCCAACGCATCGACCGGCCCGGGAAAGAGCGGGCCGTGGGCAGGGGGCTGCAGGTGGGCCCGCGCGTCCCGGCCGTGATGCCGCAACACCCAGTTCACCCGGCGCACCTGCGCATCCTGCAGAATAGTGGCGAAGTGGCGTGGCGAGAAGGCGGCTGTCTGGATGCCGCGATGCTGGAAGCGGTCCTCCAACACCGGAACATCGACGGACACCTGGCCGGGAGTGTCGGTGGCGAAATACATCAACAGGCGCTCACCCGCCGGCAATACGTGAGTGAAGACGCGGCTGAGCGTGTGGTACAGTGTGGCGTTGCGGTTGGCCACGGCGGATTCGCGCAGGTCCGCGGTGGATGCAACGCTGGTGACCAGCACGCCGCCGGGATTCAGGCGGGCCCTGGCTTCCCGAAAAAATTGCTCGGTGTAGAACCGGTTCAAAGCGGCAGTGGATGGGCAGGGCATGTCGACGATGACCATGTCGTAAGTGCGTTCAGTGCTTTTGACGAACACTCTGCCGTCCATGTGCTGCACTTTCACACGGGGATCGTTCAGAGCCTCCAGCGTGCCGGCGGGCAGGTAGGGCCGGGCTGCGGAGGTCAATTCCTCATCCAGTTCGACATAGTCGATGGAGCGGACCCCATGTCTGGTGATTTCTCTCAGAGTGCCGCGTAATCCACCGCCCAGCAGGAGGATGTCCTGCGGGTTGCCGTGCTGCACCAGGGAGAGGTGGGCGAATACCGCTGCTTCCTGTTCCTCCAGGGATGACGCCGCCTCGGGCCGCCCGGAGGTGCTGAAGAGCAGTTGACTGCTCTGGAAGAAACTGTGCTGATCGCCCCGCTGGATTACGGCAATCGTACCGTAGCGGGATTCCCGTGTCTCCACCAACCGGTACTCCGGGGAAAACAGCCGCCATTGCAGCCGGTGGGCCCACTGATCCAAGGCGCCGAGAAGCGGCCATAACAATACGGGCAGTGCTACCAGGAGAGCGATCGCCGCGCGCGATGCCGTGCTCATGCGGTCGCTCGCATCCGCTTTCGGCCGCGTCCACCACCATACCGCTGCGGGCATCAGGATGCCTGCCGCCACGGCGATATGAAAAGAGCTCAGGCGCTGGGCGAGCAGGAAGGTGAACAGCAGTCCGCCCAGGGCGTTGCCCGCGGCCTCACCGATGTAGGTCCGGGCGGCGCCCCTGGTGTCTGTCGCGGTCTCCGTCTCCCGCCATATACGGGCCAGCAGAACGAACTGGAGACCGAGCAACAGACAGACCGGCGCGGTGACCACCAGAGAGGACACCGTCATCTGCACCAGGGTAAGGTGCGCGCCGGCGGTTACGTCGAAGAATCCGCGCAGCGACCGGATCGCCAGGACGGTAGCCGGCAGGCCCGCCAGGATCCCGGCTGAGGTGAGTGCCAGCAGCGGCGCCGTGCGGCTGCAGCGGTCCAGAAGCACACCGCTGAACCGGCTACCGATACCCACCCAGGTCATCCAGGCAGCCAGTATGATGCCGATGGACAGCTCGTTACCGTGAAACACCATCAGCAGCTCGCGCAACAAGACGATCTGCCCGAGCTGGCTGATGATGCCCAGAGCCAGTACCGCCCAGGTATGTCGTGGCAAGTGCCGCATGCGGAAATCCGGTCTGAGTGGCGGTGCTCCCGCAAGGCAGCTAACGGAACTCGGCTCGACCGAACCGCCTCGCCCTGCTCGGCTTACCCGACTCGGCTTACCCGACTCGGTTCCAAGATGGCTTGCGGGCCTTCGTCTCCCCAGGCCAGCCCGTCGCCGACCGCTGGCGCCAGCAGGCGTATGGACGCGTTGGTCATGGCGTCATGCGCCCGGATCATGTCTGCGTGGCGCCGGTGCCACATATCTTCCGGTTGGCGGGAAAGCTCGTACAAGTGACTCAGCACCAGGGTCCGCGGCCTGCACGCCAGCACGAAGTCCACGAACGCCTGGCACAACGGCGGCTGCCGTATCAGGGCGCATCCGCGCCCCAGCCACAGATGGGCAAACAGACAATCCACTGGCGCATAAGGCTTCAGAGCATCCGGACGATAGGTCCGGACATCACCGGGAAAGAGCCAGTGGGCGCCGGCCACCCAGACCCGGTAGCCGGTGGCGTCCATACCTGTGCGTCGTCCGTCCGGTTGCTGCGCCCAATGCCAGCCGTTGAACGGTTCGATTCGGACGCCATCCAGCGTCAATGGCGAACCTGACCGGGCCACGACGATCTGGTCTGGATCCGGATGAACCTGAGCATCGAACTGCTCCAGCATGGGTTCGGGGACGACGAAACGCACCCGGCTGCCGCTCAGCGTCCGCAGCAGGTCTGGATCGTAGTGGTCGGTATGACTGTGCGTGAGCAGCACGAAGGACAGTTCCCGCAGCGCTTCTGTGGGTACCTCGACGGGAAGATCGGGCAACAGCCGGTTCGGGCGCAGCGGATCCAGCGCCCAGCGCACCCCGCCGGTGTTGAACAGGTAATTGGCGGCATACATCAGCCACATCTTCGGCGACGCGGCGGGACGCCGCCAGGCGTCGATCATGGCCTGCCAGCGCGCCAGGTAGTCACCGTAGAACGCTGTCCGTGCTGCCTCGATATGCTTCAGATCGTTCATGCGTCAACATCCATCCGTCATGTCACCCGAGCCAGCGACCGGGCCAGGGCACCTGGCCTGACCCCTACAAGGGGCCCACGCGCACCAGCCCCAACACCGGTTCCTGTCGTTCGCGCGACTGCGCCAGGTCGATCTCGAATTCGGCAACCCAGTCATTGTGCCCTTCCGGGTCGACCAGCATCTGCTGCACGTTCAACGTCTGGCCGTCCTCATTCGCGCGCACATGGGTGTGACGCAGATTGCGGGCTTCCGGATCGAAGCGCAGGCGCTCGTGCTCCTCCAGATAAGCCGGCATGATGGCGGCCAGTTTCCTGCTGGTCCACTCCGGGCCTGCGCTGCCGCTGCCGCCGTCCCCGCCGCCGCTGTCGACGACGACATGGTCGTCATCGTCTCCAAAGCCGCCGGCTGCCCGGCCGCTTTCGGTGCCGTCGAGCCGCGCCCCGCCATCGGCCGGATCCGCACAATCGATGCCGATGATCTCCAGCGCCTGCGCGTGATCACCGTCGGCTACCGCCCGCAGGAAGGCGAACACCCGGGTGCGGATGGCCGCGGTGAACGCCGTCGCGTCCGCCGTGACGTCCGGCCGGCTGGAGCCCGGGCCGTACACCGGCTGATCTCCGTTCTCCGGAAGCGCGAAGGACGGATCGATCATCTTCTCCCATTCCTCCAGCAAACTCGAATCCGCCAGACGAATGGTCTCGCTCAGATAGAGCTCGATTTCGCGCAGCTGGTCGTCCTTGGCGTTATCCGGCACCGTATGCGCCAGGGTTTTGTAAGCACTGTGCAGATGCCGGAGCAGCAGTCCTTCGCTGCGCTGCAGTTCGTACGAACGGACATAGTCCGCGAAGGAGTAGAAGGATTCGAACATCTCCCGGGCGATCGATTTGGGACGGATATTCTCCTGTCCCACCCACGGATGCCGGTCGGCGAAGTCGTTGAAGGTATCGTAGATAAACTCCCGGTGAGGCTTGGGATACTCCAGCTCCTCCAGCGCGGCCATGCGCTCGTCATAATCAATCCCCTGCATCTTCATCTCCGCGATGGCGCGACCCTTGATCCGGTCCAGTTGCTTGCGCAGGATGATGTCCGGATCCTCCAGGATGGATTCCACCAGCGTCAGCACCACCAGAGCGTAGTCTTCCTGCTCGGGGTCGACCAGTTGTATGGTCTCCAGCAGGTAGAGCGACAACGTCTGGTCCATGGAGAAGTCGTCCTGCAGTTCCACGTTGACCTGCAGTTTGCGGCCCTCCGCATAAGTGCCGGGCGGCAGGATCTGGACGATACCGCGCTCCACCAGAGAGCGGAACAACTGCCAGGCCCGCCGCCGGTGTGTTTTCTTGCGCTCCGCCGAGTCATGGCAGACGCGGATCAGGTCCCGCATGGCACGGCAGCCGTCTTCGGGGCGACTGAGAACGTGCAGCAGCATGCCGTGGGATACCTGGAACTGCGAGGTGAGCTGTTCCGGAGTGGCCGCCACCAGCCGCTGGAAAGTCTGCTCGTCCCAACGCAGGAAGTTGCGTTCCGGGGGGCGGCGTTTGGCGGGCTTCTTTTTTCCCCGGGCCGTCTTCTCCTGTTGTTTCAGGTTTTCGATGACGTGTTCGGGCGCCTGGGCCACCACCCATCCCTTGTCGTCGAAGCCCTTGCGGCCGGCCCGGCCGCTGATCTGGTGGAAATCCCGGGCGCTGAGGATGGCTGTCTTCTCGCCGTCGTATTTGCACAGCCGGGTAAACAGCACGGTGCGTATGGGCACGTTGATGCCCACGCCCAGCGTATCCGTGCCGCAGATGATTTTCAGCAGTCCCTTCTGTGCCAGTTGCTCGACCAGGACGCGGTATTTGGGCAGCAGCCCGGCGTGGTGCACGCCGATGCCGTGCCGTAACCAGCGGCGGATGTCCTTCCCGTACGGGCTGGTGAAACGGAACCCGGTCAGTTCCTCCGCCAGGGCGGCTTTCTCCGCCCGCGAACAGACATTGATGCTGGTGAACGCCTGGGCGTTTTCGGCAGCCTCACGTTGGGTGAAGTGGACCACGTACACGGGTGCCTTGGCGTCATCCACCAGTTTCCCCAGGGTGTGGGCCAGGGGGCTGAGGGAATAGGCGAAATCCAGCGGCACGGGCCGTTCTCTGGACTTCACGCTGACGGTGGTGTGGCCGGTGCGCCGCTGCAGTTCCTTTTCGAAGAAATAGGTGTCCCCGAGCGTGGCGGACATGAGCAGGAAACGGGCCTGTGGCAACGTCAGCAGGGGAACCTGCCAGGCTACGCCGCGATCCCGGTCCGCATACCAGTGAAACTCGTCCAGGATGGCGTCGTCCACCTCGGCAGCGGCGCCCTGACGCAGGGCGATGTTCGCCAGGACTTCGGCCGTGCAGCAGAGTATGGGCGCGTCACGGTTGACGGTGGCATCACCGGTGCACAGCCCCACGTTGCGGGGGCCGAAGTCGCGGCACAACGCCATCCATTTCTCGTTGACCAGGGCCTTGATCGGAGAGGTATACACCGAGCGCCGGCCGTGAGCCAGGGATTGAAAGTGCAGCGCCGTGGCCACCAGCGACTTGCCCGAACCGGTGGGGGTGCCGAGGATGACATTGCGCCCGGCATACAGTTCCAGAATAGCCTGTTCCTGGGCTGGGTACAGGGTCAGCCGCCGGGATTCGACGTAGTCGAGGAAGATCCCCAGCAGCGTATCGTTGTCCTGTCCTTCAGTCTGCGGAATGAGGTCCGCCAGCGTCACCGTCATACGCGCTGGTCCAGGCGGGGATGTTGGTGGTGCGCAGGCAGGTTGAACCGGTGGCCGGGTTGGTCCAGCCGGTGACGCCAGTCCTGGTGACGCTGCCGGCCCTGCCAGTCACGCCGGCCCTGCAGACACTGCCGGTCGCGCCACCGGAAGAACCGGTGTTTTTGCAGCGCCGGAACCGGAACCGAAAGCGGGCCTGGAGACGACAGCCGGGACGCGTCCGGCAGGCTGTGGGTCATGGATATGGAAGAATGAGTTGCCGGCACGAAATACATCCAGTGATGAAGGGTGTGGCGAACGCCAGGATGGCAGCCGCAACCGGGTATCGGTTTCCGCCCGTTACCTACAGCTGCCCCGCGGCCACCAGCCGGGCGAAGCTCTCAAAGGAACGGTCGCCGGCCAGTTCGTTCGGGAAGACACAGGCGGGAAACGACCGGTTGCTCAGGTGGTTGGCCAGACAATCGCAGCACAGGCCCCGGCGGGAACATGTGGTCGACGTACAGGTACAGCGCGCGAGGTTCTGCTCCTGCTTGCACTCCATATCGACTTGCCTTTCAGCGTTACCATATCTTTGCGGTTATCGTGTCTTTTCGGATCTGTCATGGTGTGTTTCCGTTCTACCATAGGTATGAAACGAACGCAGTGGGTTACCGCAAGTCGGCGAGCACTTGTTTCATATAGGCCACGCTACGCGGTACGCCGGTCTGTTCCGGTTCCGTGCCCTCGTACTCCAGCGCCACGAAGTCGTCGAAACCGGCGGTCTGCAGCACCTTCAGGCAAGCGGGTATGTCCACTGCTCCATCCCCGATGGTGCACGCTTGGTGCATACGGCCGCGTTCATCCGGAGCATCCAGTTTCCGGTTATCCTTGACGTGCACATAGGCGGCGTACCGGGCGGCGGCCTGGGTGCCAGCCACAGGATCCTGCCCGCCCTGCATGTAGTTGCCGACGTCCACCGTGGCGCGCACCGCCGGTGAGTTGACGGTTTCGATGACTCGAACCTGTTCTTCGCCGGTGCACGGCAGTCCGCCATGGTTCTCCAGCGCCAGCACCAGTCCCATGCGTTCCGCTTCCGGTGCCAGCAGCTTCAGCGCATGCAGCACCCGCTTCAGACCTTCTTTCACGGCGTTGGGATCCCGGCGGTCGGCGGAGCCTCCGAAGATTCGGCAGGCCGGCGCCTGCAACGTCTCCGCCAGGCGCATCCAGGACAGGGTGTCTTCGATATGGGCGTCGAACGCCTGGCTGTCGGCAAGGTTGAAATTGGTCGACAACGAGAAACCCGCCAGCGTAAGCCCGGTGCGTCTCAGCGCTTGACGGATTCGGTCCACCGTACCCTCCTGGGTACCCAGCAGCCTGGCATGATAGTCGATACCATCGATTTCCAGTGCTGCTACCTCGTCAGTGAGGCGATCGATATCCCAGTTCTCGTCCTTCCACCGCCGATGAAAACTGTAGTGGCAGAGGGCCAATCGCATGTTGCGCTCCTTTCGTTGCCGTCACGGGAGCTCCGTGGCGGTAGTGCCGTAACAGGGCCCGGATCACCCGCTTTCGTACCTCTTCGGTGCGTCTGTCCAGCGCCTGCATTCCGGCGCGCCTGGCTTCATGGGTAATCTGCTCGAGGCTCCTGCCTTCGCAGCGGGCGCGGTGGCCCGATTTTCCCGCCAGACCGTCGTCGGGTGTAAGCCTGGGTCGCACCGTCGCGAATCTGAATGAAAGAGCTCCACCGCGCGTCGACCGGTGCCTTGGTAGTTCTGGAACAGGATCGCCTGGAGAAGGAGTGTGTCTTCAGTGCAGTGCGCGGAGAGGTGCCTAAACGCATCATCAAATAGCGTCGACACATTGTAGATCGTCACCGGGGAGCTGTCAAGCAACCCCCCGGCCGTTGGCCCGGCCCACATGAACTGTTCGTCCCGGTGCCGCGCCCGGAAGAGCGCGCGGCAACGGCATAGCGCCGGATGCAACTGTGCTCGGACTGGGGAACGACGCAGCCATGTTCCGGAGACCTACAGAGCCCGCAACATCCGGCCGATCTTGGTGGCATCACCGGTGCTGTCCACGGCGATATGGGCGATGAATTTGCGCCCGACTACGGCGGCCGAGAATCCGCGCAGATTCACCCCCTTGGCCGCGATGGCCGCCGTGATCGTTGCGGCCAGTCCCGGTTTATCGGTGCCCGCGACGCGCACGGTATGCAGACTCTTGCTCTTGGCGAAACCGGCAGCGCCGGCGGCGCGGCTCTGTGCTGCCCCTTTGATGGGAGTGACGAAGACCACGCCGGTTCCGGGCTTGTCCGGCGCTCGTCGAGCGATGATGAACTCCAGGTTCACACCCGCGGCGGCCAGCGCCTCCAGTTTGGCGGCCAACCCGCCGGGCTGGTCGTCCATACCGGCGGCCCACGTGTCGACACGATCTACTTGCAGTGCCATCGCTGCCCTCCTTGCGCGACGAGCCGGATGTATGCGGACTCGCCATCCTGGTGGTGAGAGAGGACGTCCTTTGCGTCCTCGAAGGTGCCCGGTCGAAAACGCGGGCGCCCCGGCCATGCATCGAATGAGCCATGGGATTGACACTTTAACAAATTCATAAAACACATGCAAGCACGATGCAACCGTGGCTGTCGAATATCACGCTTGACAATCCGGTGCACAGGGTGTTTGATGATCTACAACCTGGATTCCGCTCCCAAACGGCCCGTCGCTGTACGACAGTTGCTTGTCGCATACCCGGATGACTGATAGATCCGATGACTTACCAGCTTGTCTTTGATGCTTTGCCGCAGCCGGCCACGCTGATCGATGCTGCCGGAATTATCGTCGACATCAATGCTGCCTTTCTCGACATGGGCCGCTCTCTGGGAATTGAATTCGGCAAAGAGGATCGGGTCGGCTACCCGGTGGACCGGTTTGCTTCAACCATCGAGCACCAGCAGGAGATGAGCGAGTTTGTCCATGACCTGCTACGCAGCGGTGCGCCGCAAGGCCGGCGCTGGGATTTCGTCACGGCATCGGGTGCAGTGCAGCACCGGAAGATCGAGGCGTACCCGCTCAAGGATGCGACAGGCCAGGCCACCGGCGCTTTGCTGCTGTGGGACGACCTTACCGAGCAATTGTGGCAGCAGCGCCAGCAAAGATGCCGGGAGCGTCTGCGGGAGGCTTTCTGGCAACTCCGGCATGAGGCCGACACACCCAGATTGTTGACCACGCTGTTCAGAGAGCTTCAGGAGCTCTTTCCGCAGATTGCCTACTGTTCGGTGCAACTGTTTCAGGCAGAGAACCGACGCTGGCAGGCGTACGCCGCTGACGCGGATCAGGCGCGGAATGCCGAATACCTGCAGGCACCTGGGGCGGCCGTGGAGGTCTGTTGGCGCGAACAGCAGCCGGTGTACCGGCCGGACTTGGTGCAGGAAGACGTCTACCAGGAGGCGGGCTTCCTCTGGGATGAGTGGAACTGCCACGGGGTCCGCTCCGTATTGGATGTGCCGTTTCCCCAGGGGACGCTGGCGGTGAACAGCCACCAGCCACAGGCCTTCGACACGGAGGAGATTGCGGCGCTGGGGGAACTGGCACACGTGCTGTCGGCCGGTCTGGCAAGGCTCGCCGAGGTGAGGAGCCAGGCACGTTACCGGGCTCTGGTGGAAACTCCGGCGGACATGATGGTCATGTATATGGCACCGGATGGACGCTATCTGTACGTCAGTCCCCAGTCGAGCATCATGACCGGTTATCCGCCGGAAGCGTACTACGAAGATTCGGCCATGGGAAGTCGGATCTGTCATCCGGATGATGTCGATGCCGCCCGGCAGGCCTTTCTGCGCGTGGCGGCCGGAGGGCCGCAAGAGCAGCATGAGATCCGTTTCCGGCATCGGGACGGCACCGTCCGGTGGCGGCTGCAGACGCTGTCGTCTGTCCGCGATACCACCGGCCAGGTGGAAGCGGTGCAGGTCATTTTTCAGGAGATCACCCAACGCAAACAGGCCGAAATCGAGCGGAAGCAACTGCAGAATCAGCTACTTCAGGCGCAGAAGATGGAATCAGTGGGTCGACTGGCTGGTGGCGTAGCGCACGACTTCAACAACATGCTGTCGGTCATACTCGGCTACACTCAGATGGCATTGAAACAGGTGGATCCGGACGATGCCCTACATGCCTATCTGAACGAGATCCTCAATGCCGGCCAGCGCTCGGCGGACATCACCCGGCATCTGCTGGCCTTTGCCCGCCAGCAGCCCATTGCCCCCCGGAGGCTGGATCTGAACGAGACGGTGGAAGGCATGCTCAAGGTGCTGCGCCGGCTGATCGGTGAGGATCTGGACCTGGCCTGGCTGCCAGGGGCCCGCCTGTGGCCGGTGAACATGGATCCGGGGCAGCTCGATCAACTGCTGGCCAATTTGTGCGTCAATGCCCGGGACGCCATCGATGGAGTGGGTAAAGTGACCATCGAGACCGGCAACACTACCTTTGATTCCGCCTATTGCGCCGAGCATGCCGGGTTCATTCCGGGTGACTTTGTGATGCTGGCGGTCAGCGACAATGGCTGCGGTATGGACAAGGAAACCCTGGAGCATGTCTTCGAGCCTTTTTTCACCACCAAGGAGGTGGGCCAGGGTACGGGGTTGGGATTGTCCACGGTGTATGGGATAGTCAAGCAAAATCGAGGGTTCGTCAATGTGTACAGCGAACCTGGGAAGGGGACGACCGTCAGGATCTACATGCCGCGCCATGAGGGCAATACCGCCGTTGCGCAGGCCACCGAAAACGCGGCGGATCTGCCGCTGAGCCGTGGAGAAACCGTGTTGCTGGTGGAAGATGAGCGGGCGATGCTGCAGATGAGCGGCCAGATGCTGGAGCAACTGGGCTATCGGGTGCTGAAAGCCGTCACGCCGGAAGATGCACTCCGTATAGCCGCGGAACACTCCGGTCAGATCGAGCTGCTATTCACCGATGTGGTGATGCCCCACATGAACGGCCGGGAGCTGGTCCAGCGGCTCAAGGACAGCCATCCCGATCTGACGGTGCTGTTCATGTCGGGTTACACCGCGAATGCCATCGTCCACCACGGGGTGCTGGATGAAGGTATGCACTTCATCCAGAAACCGTTCGATCTGGAACAGCTGGCCGTCAAGGTGCGCCAGGTTCTGGATCCCGGGGAGAGGGCCTGAACCCGGGCCGCATCGCGATCAAGCGGCCGGCGGCGCGCCGGGCGGTCGACTGGGCAGGTCTGCCATCTGTGCCCGGGCTCTTTTTTTCCAGCGGTGATAGTTGGGTGACAGGCGCAGCGCGCCGTCAGGCTGGGGTACCAGCTCGCCGTTACACCCGCGCGGATCACCGCGGCGTTCGTTGATACCGGCCAGACGACGGCGCCACAGAGCCACGCGCTCCGCGCTGGCTGGATCTGCTGCCAGGTCAACGCACTCACCCGGATCGCGGCTCAGATCGAAAAACTGTTCGGCACCGGTATGGTGGAACCAGATGTATTTTTCGCGGCCGTCGGTGGCGTATTGCATGCCGTGCTCGTGGTCGTAGCACTGGGTATGCTCCCCCTGGACGAATTCGCGCCACTCGTCCGTCGTGCCGCGTAGCAGCGGCAGCATACTGCGCCCGTCCACCGAGGCTGGAATGTCAGCACCGGCGGCCTCCAGCAGGGTGGGCATGATGTCGCGCAGTTCCACCGGCGCTTCCACGGTCTGTCCCTGGGGCAGCTGCCAACCCTCCGGCCACGCCACGATAAAGGGGACCCGCGCCGAGCCTTCGTACGCGTACGTCTTGCGCCAGTGGTGGTGGTCTCCCATCATGTCGCCGTGATCCGAGTGAAAGATGATCAGCGTGTTGCGGAAGCCCTCGGGGTCACGTTTGCGGTACTCGTACAAGACCCGGCCGATCTGATGGTCGATGAAGGTGATGTTGCCGTAGTATCCGGCCCGGGCGCGACGAATCTCGCGGGGCGTACGTCGCGTGCGCGGTGCGTTCACATCGGCAATGGGGCGGTCATAGCGCGCCGCCCAGTCGCCGATGTACGGAGCGGGAATGTCCGGATGGTCGATGTACAGGTCCCAGTAGGGCTGCGGCGCATCATACGGCGAGTGCGGCCGTGCGAAGGATAGCCACAGGAAAAAAGGGCGGGTGGGATCCCGCGTCTCCAGGAAACGGATCCCCTCGCCGGCGGTCCAGTGGGTGGGATGCAGGTGTTCAGGCAGGTGCGTGGGCCGGGCCATCCAGCTGTTCCAGTCGACACTGTGGTCGCGGTAGTCATAGGGCCCGTCCTTGTGGGCGTAGAAGAAGCGCTGGTAGTCGCTCAGAAAGCCCGGATCACGCCGGCTGCTTTCGTCCAGCGTGAGGTGGTGGAATCCGTACAGCCGGCGCTGGGGCGCGAAATGCATCTTGCCGACCCCCTGCGTATGGTAACCCGCGGCAGCCAGTTCGCCGGGAAGGGTGGCCGGATATTCCAGCGGGTCCGCGCCGGTCATCACCAGGCGTCCGTGGTTCCATTGGTCCATGCCGGTCAGGACTCCGGCGCGGGCTGGGGTGCAGGAGGGCACGGCGGTGTAGGCATGGGGAAACCAGGCGCCCCGTTGCGCCAACTCGTCCAGATAGGGGGTTTCGACGGCGGGATGACCGGCGCAGCCCAGGCAGTCGCCGCGCTGCTGGTCGGTAGTGATGAGCAGGAGATTGGGGCGCATGGTTGCCGGTCCTTTCGCGCGATGATCATGGTGACTCGTGCATATCTGTACGACACACCTGTTCAGCAACCCCTATACGGGAACAGTCAAACGGACGGTTGTCAAGCGCGGCAGAGCGGCAGACGGTGGCAGCAGAGCGGCGGACGGTGGCGGATGGCGGCATATGGCGACAACTCGCGGCATATGGCGGTAGCTCGCAGCATATGGCGGCAGACGGCCGTATTCGGTTTGTCCTCACCACCGGTGCGCGTATTTTACGAAAGATGCTATCCCATCTGCGGGCGTTCGCGCCCGCAGTTCCAGGAATGGGCAGCCATGGACGCTGAACCAGGACGGCAAAGTCAGGGCGCGGCGCGAGGAGAAGCTGATGTCGCACAACACCGCCAGATTCGCCTACGGGAACCTCACGGAGCGTCTGAACCGTTTTCCCCAGGGAGCGCCGCCGTCGAAAACGCTGTATCGGATTCTGCAGATCCTGTTCAGTGAGCGGGAGGCTGCCCTGGTGGCGCTGCTGCCCATCAAACCGTTTACCGCACGGACGGCGGCGCGGGTATGGAAGATGGACGAGGCAGCCGCGGAGGCCGCGCTGCAGCAGATGGCCGGCAAGGCGTTGCTGCTGGATATGGAGCTGGATGGGGTGCGACGCTACGTCCTGCCGCCACCGATGGCCGGCTTTATCGAGTTCTCCATGATGCGCGCGCGTGAGGATCTGGATCAGAAGCTGCTGGCGGAATTGTTCTACCAGTATCTGAACGTGGAGGAGGATTTCGTTCGCGAGGTCTTTACCGGCAGCGACACGCCTATCGTGCGCACCTATGTGCACGAAACGGCTCTGCCGCCTCAGGACCTGGTCACCATCCTCGACTACGAAAAGGCCAGCCACACCATACAGTCGGCTTCCCACATCGGTATCAGCCTGTGCTATTGCCGCCACAAGATGGAGCATCTGGACCGGAACTGCGATGCCCCGATGAACCTATGCATGACGTTCAACACCACTGCTGATTCGCTGATCCGCCATGACCACGCCCGGGCGGTGGAGGTGCCGGAATGCATGGACCTGCTGGCGCAAGCTCATGACAACAACCTGGTCCAATGCGGCGAAAACGTTCAGCAACGACCGGCCTTCATCTGCAACTGCTGCGGCTGCTGCTGCGAGGCGCTTCTGGCGGCGAAACGTTTCGGGCTGTTGCATCCGGTGCAGACGACACGGTTCCTGCCCGCCGTCAACGGTGACACCTGCAGCGGCTGCGGCCGGTGTGTGCGTATCTGCCCCATAGACGCCATGGAGGAAGGCGAGCAGCGGGTTCCCGGCATCCAGGAGGAGCTGTGCCTGGGTTGCGGGTTGTGCGTCAAGGCCTGCCCGAACGGCAGTCTGACCCTGCGCGAACGCGAGGAGGCGGTCGTCACGCCGGTCAACTCCGCGCACCGGGTGGTCATGTCGGCTATCGAGAAGGGGATGCTGCAGGATCTGATCTTCGACAACCAGGCGCTTCGCAGCCACCGTATCATGGCAGCGGTGCTGGGTGTCATCCTCAAGCTGCCGCCCGTCAAACAGGCGCTGGCTTCCCAGCAGGTCAAATCCACCTACCTGGGGCGGTTGCTGGCAACCAGGCCCCGGTCATGAGGCGGATCCCGCATCCTTCTGACGCTCGTCCCGGAACAGCATCGCGAAGAGGGCCAGGGCCAACAGGGTCAAGGCGGTCGGTATAGCGAACAGCAGCGACCAGTTGCGACCTCCTGCCGGATAGGCGCAGGCGTCGTAGACACGGCCGGCCAGTGCCTGGCCCAGCAGCGCACCGATGCCGCTGCGCGCCAGGGTCAGCAGGCCCTGGGCGCTGGCCCGGTACTCGTACGGGCTGAGTTCCTCGACGGCGATGACCAGACCGATGAACAGGAAGGTGAAGATGAAGCCATGCGCGCCGATGGAACCGATCACCAGGGCCGGCGGAGCACCCAGGGCAAAGGCGGCGAAGCGCATGGCCTGAGCCGCCATACCCACCATCAGGATGCGTTTCAGACCCAGCCGCCGCAAGGACGAAGCCAGGAACAGAAGGACGATGATCTCCACCACCTGGCCCAGGCTCAAAGCCCAGTTGGCCACACTGGGAGAGAGTCCGAGCTCCCGCGTGTCGGTGAGGAAGAGGAAGCCGAAGTTGTAGTAGAACGGGTTGGCGACCGAAGAGATGAGGGCGATGCCCATGATGATGGCGAAGTTACGCCGGCGGAGCAATCTGAACGCGGCCAGAAAAGCGAACGGCTGCCGTCCGGTTTGGCTGGTTCCGGTTGCCGCCCCGGGCGGAGTGTGCGGAAGTGACAGGGCATACAGGCCCGACAGCACGAACAGCACGGCGGCTGCCAGCAGCCCGTCGCCCAGACGAGCCGCCTCGTTTTCCCACAGACGCAAATACAGGCTCAACCCCCAGCTCACGGCGATCCAGCCGACGGTACCCCATACCCGCACATAGCCGAAACGTTCGGAGCGACCCAGGTGGTAGAACGCCACCACGTTGGTCAGGCTCATGACCGGCAGACGTATCAGGGCGAACGTGGCCATGGCGGCCCAGAACCCGGGGAATCCGGTCTGCAGCCAGGCGATGAGGAGCAGGGGAGCACCCGCCAGCTGGCATCCCGCCAGGAGGCGCTGTCCCGACCAGTAACGGTCGGCCAGCCATCCCGCGAGCAACGGCGACACCAGCGCCGCCAGGGCTCCGGTGGCAAAGACATAACTGATCTGCCTGCCGGTGAAGCCCAGCTCGTTCATATGTCCGGCCAGGAGCACCATGACCGCGCCTTCGGCCATCTGCGTCAGCGCGAACATCATCGACAGGCGCCAGGAGAGGTAACGCGGCACCATCAGCGCTGGCAGATGCGGGCGATGTACTCCCGCATGCGCGCGACTCCGTCAGTTAGGCGGGGAGCGTGATGGTGTACGAAGGCGCGTCTGGCCGCCGGCGTGCCGGGACGGTGTTGCCTGAGTCCGGCCAGAACCACGGCGCCGTCGTAGTCCACCGTGGCCACGCGCACGGCCAACTCCGCGGCACTCACACCGAAGGCCCGGCCAGGCAGCACGGCCACGCCGGTGCGTTCCAGCAGATCGGCGCACAGGGATTCGTCAGCGCGAATACCCCGCCGAAACAGGTGGGTGCGCCATGGCGAGAAGTCCGGGAACAGGTAGAAGGCTCCCTGCGGTCTGGCGCATCGCAGCCCGGCCTGCGTGAAGGCGCGCCAAAGAAACTCACCGGTCATGGAGTGGACGGCCGCAGCGTCCCGCACGGCCCGCTGCACTTCGTCACCCATGGCGAAAGCGACGCACGCCGCGTGCTGCACCGGCGCAGCCACGCACGAGTAGGTCTCGCTGGCGATGCTGACCAGGTGGGGCATCAGGTCCGCCATGTCAGGCGGCAGCAGCATCACACCGAGCCGGTAACCTCCCGCCGAGAACCCCTTGCTCAGTCCGTTGGTTACGACGCATCGTTCCGGGCAGAACCGGGCGATACTGGCACATCGCCGCCGGCCGAAAACGATCTCGGCGTAGATTTCGTCCGCAACGACGATGACGTTGTGACGACGGGCTACGGTGGCGATGTCGCGCAGTTCGTCCGTGGACAAGACCGAGCCGGTAGGATTGCAGGGCGAATTGAGGATGAGGATCTTCTGCCGTGACCGCGAACGGGCGCAGGCGTCCTCCAGGCCCTCGGCGTCCAGCCGCCATCCTCTGTCCGGGTCCGTGCGAACCCATACCAGGCGCTTGCCGGCCAGCGATGCCTGCGGCGCGTAGGACACCCACGACGGTGCCGGCAGGATCAGGTCCCCTTCGAGGACGAGGAGGAGGTGGTACAGGAGTTCCTTGCTGCCCGGTCCGATCAGAACACGGTCCGCGTGGGCGTCGTGCCGGAAACGTTGGCGCAGGTAGCGCGCGGCCCTTTCGCGCAGAGCCGGAAGACCCTGGGTGGGCAGATAATGGTTGTCTCCGGAGTGCGCCCGCAGGGCTTCCTGCACCGATTCGGGTACGGGGAACGGCGATTGGCCGAACCCGAAGTGCACCGTGTCCAGCCCACGCGCGCGGCGTGAGGCCACCCGTTCATGGATGGACAACGTGGGAGAATGGGCGGCCTTCCGGGCGACGGCGCGGACCTGTGGAAACGGAGCCGGTGTGGCTGGCCCTGCCTGACCGGAGGCTGCCGGCATGTGTAAAGGTCTGTCGATTGCTCTCATGTCTCCAGGTCGAATGCGCCGGTACGCTGTAGAATGCGCCAGTGCGCCTTATACCATCTCATAGTCGCGCGGCGATCACTTTAGGAAAGCGTGTGCGCGCGCCTTGAACGGAAGCGTGCACGCGCGCCTGGCAGAGTGTATGCTCCGCGTATGCCCCTATTTCCGGATGGCCATGCCGCATCCCCGGGTGATATCGTCCGAGCCGGCCTGCCAGGCGATCCTGCCGTTGACGATGACGCAGGCAATGCCGGTGGGAAAGGCGTGGGGAGCGTCGAAGGTCGCCTGATCGGCGACGCTATCCGGATCAAGCAGCACCAGGTCGGCGGCGTAGTTCGGGGCCACCAGGCCGCGGCCGGCGAGCCGGAACCGGGAGGCGGGAAACCAGCTCATCCGCCGGATGGCGTCTTCCAGCGTCATCCAGCGGTTCTCCCGCACGTATTCGCGCAGGATGCGCGGGAAAGTGCCGTAGTTGCGCGGATGTACCACACCCGTCGGACTGGGGACGACACCGCCGTCAGAGGCTACCATGCCGAATACACCGGTCAGGAATAACCGTACGTCTTCCTCGCGCAAGGCATGGAAGATGCACCGGGGGTTGCCCTCCAGCACCAGATCCATAGCGGTGTCGGCCGGGTCCGTCCCACGCAAGCGGGCGGCGTCCGCCACGGTTTTGCCTTCCAGCGATGCGTCGGCCGCGAATCCGGCGATGGTGATCCTGTCCGGGCCGCCGATCCAGGCGATATTGCCCTCGACTTCCGGACGCATCCGGTCCCGTTCGGCCGGATCCCGCAGGCGTTCGTCCCGCTTGCCGTCCCGCGACACCCAGGGCGGCAGGGCGACGGCGCTGAGGCTGGTGTTGGTGGCCGGATAGGGATGCAGATCGTAGGTCAGGTCGATCCCTTCGTCGCGCAGGCGTTCGATCTGGCCAAGGATCTCGGCGGCGCGGTCCGCGGTCGTCCGCCCCTGGCGGTGCAACACCTTGAGATGGGATATTTCGGCAGCGATGCCTGCGCGCCGGGAAATCTCCGCGGTTTCCTCGATCGCTTCCGGTATCTTGCCGCCGGCGCTGCGCGCATGGGTGGCGTACACTCCGCCGGCTGCGGCGACCGGACGCGACACCTCCACCAGCTCGTCAACTACCGCGTAGGCGCCGGGTACGTAGAAGAGTCCGGTGGAGATGCCGACAGCGCCTTCTTCCATGGCCTGCTCGACGAGCCGGCACATGTCGGTCATTTCCCGGTCGGTGGGCTGGCGATCAGCCTGTCCCATGATCCGTTGCCTGATGGAGCCATGTCCGACCAGGGTGGCGTAGTTGATGGACGGGCGGGCCGCATCCACCTTGTCCAGCATGTCGCCCACGGGCAGGGGACTGCTGCCGCAGTTGCCGGAAACCACGGTAGTGATGCCCTGGCGCAGCATATTGTCCGCCTGCGGTCTTTCCAGCAGGCGGTCCGCATGGGTGTGCACATCGATGAAACCGGGACAGAGTACCATTCCGGTGCCGTCCAGGTGCTGGTGGGCACGGTCCGGCACTACGCCGCACTGCACGATACGTCCGTCGAGAATGCCCACGTCCGCCCGGTACCACGGATTGCCGGTGCCGTCTACCAGACGCGCTCCGGCGATGAGGATATCCAGCATGGTTGGGGTTCCTTGTAAATGATCTTTCGGGTGACTGGTGCTCGGGCAATAGAGGCGCCTTCTGTCCCGCGGCCCAGGGGGCGCGGATCCCGTCTGGGGGCCGGATTCGACCCGGCCAGTCGCCTGCGTGCGAACGGAGTTATGTATAGGCCAATCGGGTACCCGTTGTCAAGCGCCGCTATCCGCTATACGCGTTCGCCATGTATGCGTCAAACGACGATATTCTGGCATGCGTTCCTGCCCGCGTCAGAGGCATGCAGTGCGTGTTGCGCACGGCGACAGGAATACGCAGTACGAATGGTTTACCTCTAGCGATGGAGAAACGGGAAGATGCGTTTTCGGTCCGAAGTGCGGCCTTTCCTCCTGGCTTCGGCCGGGTTCGGGTTGCTCGTTGCCGGCGGCTGGGCGGCCAGCCGCGGAGCCGCCGCTGGTGCAGTCCTGGCTGGGTTTGTTGGGGCGGGGGTACTGGCCGCCTACATGCTGTACTTCTTCCGCGACCCGGAACGAACGCCGCCGGCCGATACCGGCGCCGTGCTGGCGGCCGCGGATGGGCGCATCGCCCGGATCAAATACCTGGAACCAGGGGCCTTTCAGGCCGCGGTGGCGCGTTCCGGGTTGACCGCCGCGGATCTGGCCCTGTTCGGCGACGCAACGGTCGTTCGCATCAGCATCTTCCTGAGCCTGATGGATGTGCACGTCAATCGGGCGCCGATCAGTGGAACGGGACGTTTCCTGGGATATTTCCCCGGCAGGCATCTGTTCACCTTTGCGGAAAAATCTTCGGATCTCAACCAGCACAATGCGATCCTCATCGTCAACGACAAACTACCATGCTTGTTGACTC
Source organism: Candidatus Latescibacterota bacterium (assembly GCA_007136405.1). Lineage (GTDB taxonomy): Bacteria > Latescibacterota > UBA2968 > UBA8231 > UBA8231 > SLHA01. The sequence continues at coordinate 6,798 of SLHA01000016.1, read as the reverse complement.
AGATTGTCGGACCCGTCTGCCGGCGGGTGGTCTACTGGCTCGACCATGATCGACCGCATCCGGTGACTGCCGGTGAGTCGATTGGCATGATGAAATTCGGTTCACGGTTGGATATGTATTTCCCGGCCGACCGCATAGCGCTTACCTGTGCTCCGGGTGATGCGACGCGCGCCGGCGAAACCGTGATCGCGCGTCAGGTCAACCAGGGTTCGAGCCATCCGTGACAACAGGAGACACCGCATGGAACCGAGAGGATTCAACATGGGCCAGCCTTTTCTGAACTGGCGACAGGCAATACCCACTGCCTTCACCATCGCCGCCATGCTGGCCGGTTTTCTCAGCATCCTGGTGACCATTCAGGGTATGGTCGGAGATACGCCCAAGTATTTCAGCCATGCTGCCCGTCTGATCATGCTGGCGATGATTCTGGACGGGTTGGACGGCAACCTGGCGCGATGGCTGCGCGGAGCCAGCGATTTCGGCGCCGAGATGGATACCTACGTCGACTTGACCGCTTTCGGTATCTCGCCCTCGATACTGATCTTCGCGGTCACCATGCAGGGTCATGAGCCGGTATGGCGTGTGTTGCTGCCTTCGGCTGTGGCGCTCTCGGGAGTCGTCCGCCTGGCCCGTTTCAAAACCAAGGATCCGCTGCGCGGCCAGGCGGGCTACGCGGGGCTGCCGATCACGGCCAACGCTGCCTGGGTCGCCCTGTTCGTATTCGTCACGATCACCATCGCGCCTGAGGGCGCCTTGCTGAACGAGGGGCCAGTGGCGGTGACCTTCCTGGCCGGTGTCCTGGTTTTCATCGTGCTCCAGGTCACCAACCTGCGCTACCCCAAACCGACGAAATACGCTGTCCTATTTCTACCTTCCATGGTGCTGGTGTTGTTGTTCTGTTTCCTGCAACCCAGGTCGGCACGCTACGTAGCTTATTTGATCATGGCGCTGGGGTTGGTCTACGTGTTTCTCGGTCCGGTGTTCGTCTCCTACATGGTCCGGCGCCGCAAGCTCGACGACCCTGGTCCGCCGGCCGCGGTGTGACGATCCCGCAGGCACACGGTCTTGCGCGGCTTACATCATTGTTTTCGGATGGGTGACGAAGAGGCGCCGCGCGTTACGGACGCGCGGCCTTCCGACGTCCGGGCGCAATCTCGCTACCGTTCGATGCTCACGTCCAGCAGCACGGGGCGGTCGCCTTGCAGGCCCTCCGCCATGCGGTCGGTCAATTCGTCCGGTTCCGTGATGCGATAGGCCTCCACGCCCAGACCTTGTGCAACGGCGACGAAGTCCACTTCCGGTTCCACCAGATCGATACCGACATGCTGTCCGGCGCTCATGCGCGGCAGTCCCATCACGCGGCCGCCCATTTTGAGAATGCCGTACTGGGCATTGTTGGTGATGACGAAGACCACGGGAAGGCGGTAATGAGCCGCCGTCCACAGTCCCTGAATGCCGAACAGCGCCGAGCCGTCCCCCAACAAAGCGGCCACGGGTCGCTCCGGCCAGGCCAGCTTGACGCCGACAGCGCATCCCAGCCCCCATCCCAGCGCCCAGCCGCGGTGGGCGAAATACGCTGCCGGATCCATCGGCACGCCCAGCCGCTCCAGCGAACTGTGGTGCGTGGATATGGCTTCCTCGACGATCGCGACGTCATCCGGCAGGGGCCGGCACAGGGCCGCCAGGCAGGTGAGCAGGGACATGGGCCGACGTTCCCGTTCGGCGCTCAGGGTCGCGGCAAACTCCGCCCGGACGGCGGTACGCCGCTGTTCCAGGTCGTCGCGCCGCGCCTGGGCCTGTCGGGCGTATGCCGGGGTGATGGACGCTTCGACGGCGGCGGCGATCTCCTCCAGCCCGGCCCGGGGATCCCCCAGCATACCGAGATTTGCCGGATAGATGCGACCGATGGCCTGTGGATCGGCGTCCAGGTGGATCAGGCACGTGTCCGGCGGCATCGGCGCCGTATCGCCGCAGTGGATGTACAGACGGAACAGGTCGGCGCCTACGGCCAGCAGGACATCGTGAGGACTCAAGGTGGCGTTGATGTCCGGAGCCCACATGGAGACCGGCCCGGCGTACAGCGGGTGGTTGGCGCGCATGGGGCGGCGTCCCTGGGCGGCGGTGGATTCGGTGTACACCGGGGCGCCGAGTCGTTCGGCCAGTCCGGTCAGCGCCGCACTGGCGCCCGCCTCGGTCACGCGGCTGCCGGCCAGGATGGCTGGACGGGTCGCTTGCAGCAACAGCGCCGCCGCCTGCCGCACGGCGCTGGCCGGCGGCCGGAAGCGGCGATCCGGGACACGGGGAGCGGCCAGGTCCGGCGCCTCCAGCGTTTCCCGCTGCAGATCGACGGGCAACGATAAAAACACGGGACCCGTAGGCGGCGTCAGCGCCGTCTGCACGGCGCGCCGCACGGCTGCCGGTACGTCCTGGACGCGTTCCACTTCGCAGGCCCACTTGGTCCATGGCCTTGTCACACTGATCATGTCACCGGCGAGCACCGGTTCGCCGAAACGCAGGCGCCGGTCCTGTTGACCGGCCAGCAGCAACAGCGGCGAGCCCTCGATGTGGGCATTGTACAGCATGCCCATGGAATTACCCAGGCCGCAGCAGATGTGCACGCAGGCCACGCCTAGATCACCGGAGGCCAGCGCGTACCCGTCCGCCATGGCAACCAGCGGCACTTCGTGCACCCCCAGGATATAACTGAAGCGGTCGTCGTCGACGAGCGCCTCGTTGAACGGCAGCTCGGTGGAACCCGGATTGCCGAAGATATACCTGACCCCGTGGGCAGCCAGTACCTCGAGGAGCGCTTCTATGCCGTTCATCCGTTTCCTTTCGTTGGCGGGATGCGCCGATGCTTGCGGTCCGGTCCCAATCTCGCGTAGATAGTGGCCTGCGTCGACAGGAGTCCGGGTAGCGATGGGTCGGTCGAATCATGGCATGAATAGGGGCCGCGATACCGTGCCGTCAAGAGGAACTCCTGGCGGCAGCCTTGCTGGCCACGCTCTGGAGGAAAAGATGGCATTCACGTTCGAGAACGATCTGGTTCAGTTCAGCATCCGGGCCGACGGTGTAACCGCGCAGTTCATCGACCGGGAGACGGGTACCGACTACGCCGTGCCGTCGCCGTGCGCCTGGATTCGCACCGCCGAGGGAATGATCGCAGCCACGGAGGCCGTCTGCCGGAACGACGTCCTGTCGGTCGGCTTCGGCGATACGGCAGTGCGAGCGGATCTGCGCGTCACCGCTCAGGGCCGGTATTCCATCATCGAAGTGCTGCAGGTCGACGGCGCCGGGGTGGAGGAACTGGTCTTCGTGGACCTGAACCTCGATCCGGATGCGGATACCGTATTGGCGGGATGCGCGCTGGCGCTGAACCTGCGCACCAACGTCAGCGATATTCCCGGCGCCAACCGCCGCATACGGGCTTCGTGCTATCCGCGGTTCGGACTGGCCGGTGCCCGGGCGGCGGTGATCGGCAGTCCGGTGAGCCGCATGCGGGCGATCATGCAGGAGGCCGTGGCGGCGGCGCCGGAGCTGCCGCATTCGGCCGTTGGCGGACCCTGGGCTCTGGATGCGCCGATCAACCGGGGCTCGTATCTGTTCAACTTCCGGGATCTGTCCGAGGACCGGGTGGACGAATGGATCCGGCTGGCTCACAGCCTGGGACTCAACCAGATCGACTTCCATGGCGGCCAGTCGTTCCGTTTCGGCGACTGTCGGCCCAATCCGGAGACCTACCCGCGCGGCCTGGTCAGCATGCGCGCCGTCACGGACCGGTTGCACGCGGCCGGGATCAAGGCGGGACTGCACACCTATGCGTTTTTCATCGACAAAAGTTGCCCCTGGGTGACGCCCGTACCGGACGACCGGCTGGCCCGCGACGCGGTCTTCTCGCTGGCAACACCGCTGAGCGTGACCGAAGAGACGGTGCCTGTCGTCGAATCGACGCAACAAATGTCCGCCATCACCGGATTTTTCGTGCGCAACAGCGTCACGCTGCAGATCGGCGCTGAACTGATCACCTACACCGGCGTGTCGCAGACCCCTCCCTACGCCTTCACCGGTTGCCAGCGCGGCGTCTGCGGCACGCAGCCAACAGCTCACGAGCCCGGAACCCCGGTCTACCACCTGAAGGAATGTTTCGGTCTGTTCGTGCCGGAAGGCGAATCCAGTCTTTTCGGCGAGGTCGCGGCGTGCACAGCGCAGGCCTTCAACGAAGGCGGCTTCGATATGATGTACCTGGATGCGCTCGATGGAGAGGATGTGATCGGCGGCGGCGAGAACGGCTGGCACTACGGCTCCAAATTCGTGTTCGAGATCTGGAAGCACCTGGAGCGTCCCGCCCTGATGGAGGCCAGCACCTTCCATCACCACCTGTGGTATGTCCGTTCCCGCATCGGCGCCTGGGATCACCCGGTACGCAGCCACCGGGCGTTCATCGACGCACACTGTGCGGCCAACCGCAGCGGCCGGCGGATGTTCCTGCCGGCGCATCTGGGTTGGTGGGCTTTCAAGACCTGGACCGGCGCGCAGCTGGAACCCACGTTCCCCGAGGATATCGAGTACCTGGGCGCCAAATGCATCGGCGAGGACACCGGTCTGTCGATCATGGGGGTGGATCCAGGCACCATAGACAGCATCCCTGCCATGACGCGACTAGCCGCCGTCCTGAAACGATACGAAGACCTGCGCCACGCCAGGGTGGTGCCGGAATCCATCAAGGAACGCTTGCGAACCCCGGGAGCGGCGTTCACGCTGACCGGTTCGGTGCAGAGCGAATGGGCCTTCCGGCCGGTGGATCACCACCGTCACAAGGTGGAAGCCCTGGATGCGTGGAGCAGCACCTGGACGATACGCAACCGGTTCGCCGACCAGCCGGTGCGCCTGCGGCTGGAGGCGCTGCTGGCCGCTGGAGCCTATGATACCCTGAGTGCGGTCACGCTGGCTGGCGCAGAGGCTGCCACGGCACTGCCGGAACGCGACACCGCGCCAGCGGTGACGCTCGCGCTCGAACCGGTTGCCGTCGCCGAAAGCGGCCGCGACGTGTGCCTCGAACTGACAGCCACCAACGGTGCGGCGGAGCGCGCCGGCGCCTGGGCCCGGGCCGGCCGGTTGCATGCTCCGGCGCTGGACTTGAGCGAATGCCAGGGGCTCGGATTCTGGCTCCATGGTGACGGCAGCGGCGCCGTGCTCAACGTTCAGCTGCGCAGTCCGGAGCATGTCAGTCATGCCATCGGCGATCACTACGTCACCCTGGACTTCACCGGCTGGCGCTATATCGAGCTGATCGAACCGGAAGGCGCGCGCTACGCGGACTATACCTGGCCGTACGGCAATATGTACTCGATTTACCGCGAACTGGTCGACTACCGTCAGATCGAGCGAATCGACCTGTGGCTCAACGACGTCCCGGCCGGCGGGCAGACCCGGTGTCGCCTGAGCCCTGTCCGGGCTGTACCGGTACAATCGGCCCGGCTGGTGCATCCGGTACTGACCATCGATGGGCGGTCCACTGGTTTCCCGGTGGAGATGGACAGCGGCACGTACCTGGAAATAGATCCGGAGGGGAACGGCGTGCTGTACGGATCGCAGGGCGAACGCCTGCAGACGGTCGCGCCGGAAGGCGATGTCCCCCGTCTGAAAACGGGAGACAACCGGATCGGTTTCACCTGCCGGACCGCGGGACCGTCGCGCCCGCGGGCGTATGTGACGGTGACGGCCCAGGGCGATCCCCTGAGTCTGGAGGAGGATCGGTCCGCATGAGTTACCAGCGCGCTATCGACATCGTCCATTTGCGACAAACCGATCGCGTCGGGCAACAGGAGACCCTGGCTCATCCGGCCTACATCCAGGAGTTGTCGGGGATCGATCCTTTCGAACACCCTTTCGAAGCCCAGGTGAGGGCGCTGCAGCGCCTTGACGTGGACTGGGTTTTCGGCATTCCGCGTCACGCGCGGCGGTTCTCGCCGGGACAGTCCAGCCAGGATGGCGAGGCCGGGGTGCGCCATACCGAGTGGGGCCTGACCGGCAGTTCATGGCGCGAGGAATACGGCTTCGCCGATGTCGAGGCGGTGCTGGCCTACGAACCCCTGACCGCACTGCAGGTGGATCCGGAACCGCTGGCCGGAATCCGCACCGAGCAGCAGGCCGTGGGGCGTGCCATGCTGGTCACAGGCATTTTCTACCGGACGCTGTTCCAGCATGGTATCATGACCTTCGGCTGGGAACAGTTCCTGACCGCCGCCGCCGCCGCGCCGGACCGGTTCCAGCGGGTGCTGCAAGATTTTGCCGAAGTGTCGCGCCTTCAGCTTCAGGCCATGGCGGCACAGGCGCCGCCGGTGGTGCTGATCCATGATGACATCGCCCTGGAGCGCGGCCTGGTGTTCCCCCCGGACTGGTACCGGCAGCGTCTGTGGCCGCTATACGAACGCCTGCTGGAACCCGTCCTGTCGCATCCCGGTATCCGGGTGGGCTTCGTGTCGGACGGGGACTACTCGGTGCTTCTGGATGATCTGGCTGTCATCGGTTTTGACGGGTTCATCATCAATGACAACATGGACATGGCCGGTATAGCGCGCCGGCTGGGGCAGGACCGCTTCCTGGTGGGCAACGTCAGCACGCTGGTGCTGACCGACGGCACGGTGGCGGATGTTCGACAGGAGGTGCGCCGCTGCCTGGAAGAGGCGCGGCCGTGCGGCGGACATTTCATCAAGGCCACGCGCGACCTGCCGCAGAACATCCCCCTGGACAACATCCGCGCGTACTTCGACAGCGTGCGCGAACTGGGACGGCGGT
>SLHA01000136.1 GCA_007136405.1 Candidatus Latescibacterota bacterium | reverse complement strand
TCCGCCACCAGCAGTTCCGCGTGCTCCGGTGCGATGCGGTTCAGCAGTTCCATACCGGTGTCCAGATCCGGCACCACCACCACGGCGCCGAATTCGTCCAGCGCCTGCCGCATCACGTCCTGTCGTGGCAGCGTGGCCAGCTGCCTTTCCACCTGATCCCGCACCTGGCCGGCCAACACGGTATCCGTGGTGATACAGACGGCGGCCACACCCCAGCCATGCTCGGCCTGGGAGAGAAGATCCGCCGCGACCAGCTCCGGATCCGCCCCGCCTTCAGCCAGCACGACGATCTCCGAAGGACCAGGCAGCATGGGTATGCCGACCACTCCGAAAACCTGCTGCTGCGCGGCCACGGTATACGGACTGCCCGGCCCCACGATCATATCCACCTGCGGCACGGTAGCGGTGCCATAGGCCATGGCGGCCACGGCCTGGGCCCCGCCCAGCGCATACACTTCGGTGATACCCAGCAGACAGGCCGCAGCCATCATCAACGGATGCGGGCGCCCGTCGGGCCTGGGCGGCGAGACGACGCAGATCTCTTCCACGCCGGCCACCTGCGCCGGAATCACGGCCATCATCAGACTGGAGAACAGCGGCACCTCCCCCGCCGGGGCGCAGACGCCCACGCGCCGGACGGGCGTTACTTGCTTGCCCAGCAGCACGCCGTCTCCTGCTTCGACGAACCACGAATGCTGGTGCTGATGCGCATGAAACGAGCGAATGTTCGCCGCAGCGGCTTCCATGGCCTGACGCAGCTCCGGAGGAACCGCAGCCAGGGCCTCCTGGAGTGCCGCCGTGTCCACGCGAAGCTGATGCGTCTCCAGTTTGACGTTCTCGATGCGCTCGGACAGCGCCAGCAGGGCCGCATCACCGTCGGCGCGCACCTGTTGAAGGATAGCACGGACGGTTTCCTGGACCTGCGGCGAGGCGCCCAGCCGGCGGTCCAGTATGGCCGCCAGCCGATCAGCGCCGGCGTCCTGAGGATATGCGATCAACTCCAGCATCAGTAGACCACCTTGTTCAGCGGGTACTCGATGATTCCCGTTGCACCTTCTCGCTTCAGGCCGGGTATGAGGTCACGCACTACGCTCTCGTCGGCGATGATCTCCAGCGCCACCCAGCCGGTGTCATGCTGGTTCGAGATGGTCGGGGTGTGGAGCGCCGGCAGTTTGGCGATTACCGCATCCAGTCGTTCACGGGGCACATTCATCTTGAGCCCGACCTTGGCATCCGCCTGCAGCGCTCCCTGCAGCAACATGAGCAGGTTCTCCGCCTTCTCCCGTTTCCATGGATCTTCCCATGCCGCCTTGTTGGCGATGAAACGGGTGGTCGATTCACACACACTGTCGATGATGCGCAGCCGGTTGGCCCGCAGTGACGAGCCGGTTTCCGTCAGTTCGACGACAGCATCCGCCAGGCCCGGTATGCTGGGCTTGACTTCCGTGGCGCCCCAGGAAAACTCGACGTGAGCCTCTACTCCGTGTGCCTGCAGGTACCGGCGCGTGGCACCCACCAGCTCTGTGGCGATGCGTTTGCCCTGCAGATCCCGGATATGCTGCACGGGTGAATCCTCCGGGACCGCGATGACCCAGCGCACCGGCCGCGTCGTAGCCCGGCTGTACACCAGTTCGGCAACTTCGACCACGTCCGCTTCGTTTTCCAGGATCCAGTCCTTACCGGTCAGTCCTACATCCACCACCCCGCGCTCGACAAACTGGGCTACCTCCTGAGCGCGGAACAGCATACCCTCCAGTTCCGGGTCATCGATCTCCGGCACGTAGGCGCGCGCCGCCAGCCGCACCCTGTACCCCGCCTTTTCCATGAGCGCGAGTGTGGTGTCGCGCAGGCTGCCGGATGGCAGCGCTATTCTCAGTAACGGCATCAGCTCTCCTTGCTTTGGATGGAACGGTCTGCTATGGCTAGTCGACGCGCGGACGGCATCCGTTGTTGACGATCCGAGCGCCAGGAACAACCACTATGGACAGTCGACGCACCGGCGACCTGGGCTCTGGACGATCCGCACTGGCGGCACGGGCTCTGGACGATCTGGGCACCGGCGACATCGGTGCCCCATGCACGCGCTCCGGAGGATCCGCCCACCGGCAGCATCGGTGCCCCCGTGCACAGGCTTCGACGCTAGTACCGATCCCGCCGCCCGTCACCGGATCTCGGCCAGGGCGCGCCGGGCTTCGCGCTGATCGTCTGCCGTTCCGGAAGCTTCCAGTTCCTCCAGTGCCGGCACCGCTTCTTCTGCCTGCATCTCACCCAGAGCGCGGATAGTACGGGTGCGGATGCTCTGGTATTCATCCGGACGCAGCCGATCCAGGAGCGCGGTGACGAGGGAATCCCGCAGGGCGGCCGACGGCTGCACTATCGGATCCCGCGGTGGCCGGCGATAACTGCTTTCGCGCCCCCCGGCACCCAGCTCACCGAGCGCCTGAACCACCACGTAACGGACGTCCGGTGACGGGTCCACCGCCATGTCCACAAGCTGTGCTCCGGCGTCCCGGTAGCCGAACTCGCGGATACTCTCCAGCGCCGCGACCCTGATCTCCGGCCTGGAATCATCCAGGGCCCGCATGACCTGCCTGTGGGCAGAGTCGCTGAGAGCCGGCTGGGTCTGGCTGTCATGGCAGGGACCCAACGCCGCGATCACGTAACGACGGACCTCCGGCGACGGATCCCGGGCGTAGCGCAGCAACTCCGGCAACGCCTCCTCGGCGCGCAGAAGGGTCAGCGATGCCGCGGCCATGGCCGCCACCCGGGGAGACGGATCACCCAGTGCCCGGATCAGTACCGGCACGCCGCGTTCGTCGCCAAACCGGCCCAGCATGCGCATGACCTCGAAGCGCACGCGGATCAGTTCATGGTCCGCCGCCTCGATCAGCAACGGTACAACCTCATCCGCGGGATAACGGATCAGCTCGTTGCCGGCGCGCGTGCGAACCGTCTGGTCCATGCTGCGGAACTGGCGAATGTAGGTCTCCGGAGGTTCGTCTTCGCCGCAGGCCGCGGTGAGCAGGACTACCGCCCATCCTATCAGGACCACCAGGCGACCTGCACGGATCCTGTTACACGCGGTTTCATTCGACCACAAGGCGTGTTTCATCGATGTCGATACCTGCCCGTTGCAAAGGTGCCGACGAAGGCACGGTGGTTTGATGCAGCGCGCGGCCCTCGCACTGCAAGATATGCAGCCCGCAGGCTCGCGCAAACCGACTATACGGGATCGCCCGGCCAACACGGCGGCCCGGCGGACACGCGATCAGGCCGCCTCCATACGGTGCTCCCGGGCACCGATCCGGCAGCGGGACAAGGGAGCCAACCATCCATCGCTGGCGCCGTGTGACCGCCATGCGCGAGCGCAGCGTGGCCGTCATTCGCGGGCGCAGCACGACCTTCAATCGCGGGCGCAGCGTTCCAGCGCCGTGCGGGCCACCGAAGCCCAACCAGAATGCGGGTATTCCCGCCGCAACCGCTCGTATTCCGGCACGGCAGCACTGCATCCGTGGGTACGTTCCAGCAGCCGGGCGCGCCGGGCCAGCGCCTCGTCCGCGAGTGCGTGGTCCGGCAGTTCGCGTACCAGCCGCTCCAGCTGCTCCAGGGCGCCCTCCGGGTCCCCCGCCTTCTCCGCGGCGCGGGCCAGGTAGAACAGAGCGTCGTCCGCTTCCGGACCGTCCGGTTCGTGGAGCAGAATCTGTTCGCAGGCCCAGCGAACCCGATCGAACTCCTCACGTCGCAGATGATGGTGGGCGATGGCGGCGTAGGCACGACCGCTGTGCAGATTCCACTCTTTTTCCGTCAGCTGATGATAGAGCTTCAGTGCCTTGTCCTGGTCCCCGGACCGACGCGCCTCCACGGCATCCTGGTACAGCGCCGCCGCCCGGGCTATGAAGCGCCGCTCTCCGTGCCGGTAGCTCAGTACGGCCACGGTGTCGACCCGGGCCAGAAACAACTGCAGGGGCAGGTTCATGGTCCGCATTCCGGCCGGCGTCAGGAGGCCTGTGCCGGTGTGCACATGCGCCGCGGTAAGGCCCGGTTGCGGCAGGGTGGCGTCCAGATCGATCCAACGGTTGTCCACCCACACCTGGGCCCACAGGTGCGGCACCAGATCTCCCGAATCCTGGATCAGCAGCCCCGAACAGGCCCTGGCAGGCAGGCCTGCCGCCCGCGCCAGCGCCATGACCAGCACGGTATATTCGCTGCAGGTACCCTGCATGTCGGCGATCACCTCGACCGCGGAACGGAACCCCGTAGGCATGACGCGAGGCAACATGTTGTCGTATACCCACTGATGCACGCGCAGGGCAAACTCCAGTTCGTCGGCAGTTCCCCGGCGCAACGCCGCAGCTTGCTGCTGAATACCCGGATGATCGCTTTGCACGTACAACGAAGGCTGCAGAAATCCGGCCAGGACGGCAGCCTCTTCGGCGGCGGCGTATTCATCCGGTCTTTCCAGTGAAAGCGGCAGGGTACGGATGGTGACACCACCGTCGGGCCCCTCGTCGACCATCTGCCGACTTGCGGGAATCACGACGGCCTCCGCAACCATACCCGTATCCGGCAGCTTGAGTTCGATGGCGTCCGCCGCCGCGGCACGCTCTATGCCGTGATCCAGCACAGGAGACGGTACCCTCTCCGATGGCCGCCACACCAGCGCCTCGGCTGCGGTCACGCGCGTCGCCGCCGTGGCCAGCAGCGGAGTCCGGCGCCGGACCATGCGGCCCTGCGGGTCCAGCCAGCGCACCAGCTCGATGGGAGTGCCAGCACGGTCCTGCCCCACCTGGCGCATCTTCAGGCTCGCTCCACCGGAAGTATCGCTGGCCGCGGTTGTTTCGTACACCTGCCATACCGGTTGCAGCGTGTCGTAATCGAACACGCGGGTCGAATCCAGACCGAGAGCCGTGATGGGGCCGCCGCCGGTACGGGCGGGGAACCATTCCGGCATGAGGAATTCGGTACCAGTCAAAACGGTGTCGTGGTACGCCGTCTCCCCCAGGCTGCGTTGCACCGTCAGCGTATCCCCCTGCCACCGGCCCCGCGCCTCGATGAGCTGCATGCCATCGAGGCGCCACTGGTGATAGCCCAGTGGCCGCAGGTCCTCGTCCACCCATACGGAGGTCTGCCGGCGCACTACGGTGCGTCCCCAGTCTACCGACGTATCGATCCGCAGCCGCGCCGGCCGACCGTCGTGTTCCACCTTCCGCGTGACCCGGTGCCGGTAACCGGTACGGCGGCCGGAACCATACTGTGCCCACCATTCCTCGTCATCCTCGGCGGGCTCATCCAGGTGGCGGGTAATGCGCTCGAAGGCGTGCAACACCCCGTCTCCCGACCAGGTCAGCAGCAGCGATTCCGTGGCCGCCAGCGGGCGCACCGGACGCCGGCCCGGCATCGTAAGATCCCAGTCCACCCGGCCATCATCAACCGCCACGGCGGCCAGCCGCCCGGCCTCCGTGCCGATGATGACGAAGGGCTCCTGTCCCGCCGCGACCATGCCCACCGGAGCCGCTTCCATGTCACGGTACCAGGCCATCCGGCCGGTAGCCGCCTCGACACCGTACAACCAGCCGCTGCGGGTGACGGTCACCACCGGCCCCGCAGCCGTAACCAGCATGACCTCTGGCCGGCTGCCCAGGCGGCGCTCCCACCTCATGGACAGGTCCCGCGGATCGTAACCGCGAAGATACCCGTCATCGCATGCGGCCAACACCACGTCGTCCCGCGTGTCCATATCGATGATGCGATAATCACCGGTCGGATGGCGCAACTGCCGGCGCCCGCTGGCCGCCTGGATCCGCATCAGACAAGAGGCCCCTCCGGCGATCACCTGCCCGTCAGGCGCCCGGGTCATAGGCGCGATGCGCTGCTGGTCGACTCTTGCGCGCCAGAGTTCATGGCCCGACGCAGTATCCAGACCGTACAAACGGCCGTCCTGCCCGCTCACCAGCAGTACCGGCTCCGCGGCTTCAAGCATGGCGCTTACCGAACCGGCCAGCGCTGCCTCCCAGCGAGCCAGACCGGTAAACCGGTCCGCCACACGAACCTTACCTCGATCGTCAGCCCACATCACCATTCTTCCCGACAACAAGGGTGGGTGTCGAACAGAGCCCGCCCCGCTGTGCTCCCAGAGCGTAACCCCGTCGCGCCAGCGAATGGCGGTCAAGCTCCCCGCCCCGCTGCCGACATACACCAGACTATCCCTTGGTGCCAACCGTGCCACCGCGCTGGCTCCAGCCGGATATCTCCAGACCAGCGTATAGTCGAAATCCGCTGGCGCGACCGCCGAATTGAGGCAGATCAGGACGAAGATGGTCATCATACGACGCATGAACGATCTCCTTTGTCGTGCGTGCCACAGTGACAGATGCCCCGCATCAACGGCTCCCGAAGCACGCCGGCCGTACTTTGCCGAACAACGGTCTACTGGTATAATATACAGGTTTCCGGGATCCAGTCCCCGGACCGGCGGGTCTATCAACAAGCAGCAAACCGCTCAGCCGCGGTCCAGCCCGGGCGTCCGCCTCAACGCGATCCGGGTGCTTGCCGCCTGGAGGCCCGCTATGCCACGTGCCATTCGAACAGGAGAGGTCCATTGCCGCGTCTTACCCTCATACCGTCCGTGTTGCTGTTGTTGACGTTGTCCAGCCTGTCCGCACAGGACCCTGACGCCGTCGAACGTTACCGCGCCGGTTACCAACTGCTCCAAGGTCGCAGTTTCCGTAACGCCGCCATCGAGTTGCAGGAGGCTGTCGCCATAGACTCCACCTACGGCGCGGCCCACCTCGCTCTGGGAATGGCGTACAAAGTCCTCAACGAACACCAAAGAGCCATCGCGGCGTACGAGAACGCCCGGAAACTGGGGACGTTCCCGGAGCGAGCCGCCGATGAACTGGCCCGGCTGTACTACCGCGCCGGAGTCGAGTTGTTTTCCCAGCGCCGTTACCAGGACGCGGTGGAAAGTTTCCAGGGTGCGGTGGAACTGGACCCTGGAAATGCCCGGGCGCTGTACGCCATGGGCCTGTGTTATAACGGACTGCGCGACGCAGAGCAGGCGGAGTGGGCTTTCCGCGCTGCCATCGCCGTGGATCCGGACTATCCCCAGCCGTTGCGTGCCCTGGGTGACCTGCACCGGCGGCGGCGTGAATACAACACGGCCATGGAAGCCTACCGGGAAGCCATCGCCATCGACTCTACCCACATGGAGGCGTACAGCGGTCTGGTACGCATCATGCTGGAAAACGAGGCTTACCAGGAAGCCGTGCGACTGATGCAGAGCGCGGTGGAGATCGACGCAGGCTATGCGGACGGCTATCTGTATCTGGGCTCGGCGCTGTTTCGTCTGGGACGGTTCAGCGATGCGGTTCCGCCGTTGAGGCAGGCGGTGAACCTGGCTCCGGATGATGCTGAGAGTCATTTCCGGCTGGCCGAGGCACTATACGGCAAGGGAGATTATCGGGCGGCCTACGAGGCCTGCAGACTGGCCATACGCAACCGGCGCAACTTCCATGCAGCCGAAGTGCTCATGGGTGACATTTCGGTCAGACTGGGCAGGTCGGAAGAAGCCCGATCGTGGTACACACGGGCCATGCAGGACAGCCGCTTCCGCGACTACAGCCGCCATCAGCTCGAGCGCTTGAACGATCGCGCCGGCCGCTGAATGGAACTGTTGATCGCCACCAACAACCGGGGCAAGCAGCGGGAATTTGCCGGCCTGCTGGCGCCCAACCACGTCGTCACCCCGGCGAACCTGGGATTGAAGCTGAACGTGGAAGAGACCGGCACCACGTTTGCCGCCAATGCGGAGATCAAGGCAAAGGCCTTCTGCGCCGCTTCCGGACGCCTGGCGGTGGCTGACGATTCGGGACTGGAGGTTGACGCCCTAAACGGTGCACCAGGGGTGTTGTCCGCCCGTTTCGGCGGCCCTCATCTGGACGACGCCCAACGCTGTGAGGTGCTGCTCCAGCGCCTGGAGCAGGCTCCGACCGGCAGCAGTCGCAACGCCCGGTTTCGTTGCTGTGTCGTCGCCGTTGCTCCGGACGGGCGCCTGTGCGCGGCCACGGGGACGTGTTCGGGGCAGATCGCCCCGGCGCCGCGTGGAGACGGCGGCTTCGGCTATGATCCGGTCTTCCTGCTGCCAGATCTGGATCTTACCATGGCGGAGATATCTGCGGAGTTGAAAAACCGGATCAGCCACCGCGCCCGCGCCCTGCAGGCGCTGCTGCCGTTGTTGATGGAGACTTTTCCCGAACTGAATCTGCGGCCGTCGGCGTGACTCCGGGAGCGCTCGCACCCCGGCCGCCGGCGTGACTCCGGGGGGCGCCCTTCCTTGGGCCTGGAGGCCGGAAGTCCAGCTGGGTATACCAGAACCCCTACTGCAGCCGAAGCCCCCGACCGTCAGCGCATGCTCAGCATGGCCATCCCCTGCAACAGGAAGGCGCCTACGGTGGCCAGCAAGCAGAACCCGGCGAGCATGTAGGTTCCCAGACCCTCGTCCCCGGAATCTCGCCCCAGCAAATAGGCGGCACCGTATCCTCCGGCAAATCCTCCGGCATGGGCCCAGTTGTCCACCCCGGGAAATACCAGCCCGAAGATGAACAGGATCAGGGCCCACTGGAGGAACTGCCGGGTGAACATCTGGGCGCCGGTCCGACGGCCGTATTCGACCGCCGCGGCCAGCAGGCCGAAGATGGATCCGGAAGCACCCAGGGTCAACGCGTTGCCCATCATCGCCGACAGGATGAAGCCCGTGACGCCCCCGACGGTGAAGATGATGAACAGCCGAAAAGAACCGAAAATATCCTCCACTACCCGTCCCAGTTGACGCACCCACAGCATGTTGAAGGCGATGTGCAGCAGACCGCCGTGCAGGTAGATGGCCGTCACGACAGTCCACCAGTGACCCGCATCCAGCACCACTCTTCCGGTCATCCCGAACATCAGGCTGGCCCGGCGACTGGGCGCCAGCATCCGCATCATATCCCGTGGCTGGAAGATGGCGCCCGGATCGACAAGCAGAGCCAGCACGTAAAGCCCGCCACAGAAGAAGATGATCAGACGGGCGAAGTCCACCTGGGCACCCAGCCGGCGCAAGGTGTTGGCCAGACCGAACATGCCGGGACGCCGCAGCCCGCAGAAAGAGCAGACCGGCGCCTCACTGTTGATCAGTTTGCGGCAACGTGGACATAGTATGGCCGGCATCGATCCCCCTTTCTACGGCGATGGCTACGACGTTTTCAGCGACATCTGCGGGGCGGGACGCACTCCGGAGAACCGCTCGATCGAATCCGGATTCCAACAAACCCCCAGACCGGGACCATCCGGGATGGACAAGAGGCCGTCCGCATCCAGCTGGAACGGTTCCATGACCAGATCCTGGATATACGGCGCCGGCGTGATGAACTCCACCCAACGTGCGGTAGGCACCGCCGCCACCAGTTGCAGATCAGCCGCCAGACCCACCGCTGTGTTCCAGCCATGCGGCACGAACATGACGGCGTGATCATAGGCGTGCATGGCTATGCGATATTCCTCCGTGATTCCCCCGACCTTGGTGATGTCCGGCTGCACATAGTCCACGGCCTGGCGCTCGATCCACGGTATGAAGGACTGTCTTCGGGTCAGCACCTCGCCGGCTGCTATGGGTAGCGGCGCATGCTCGGTCAGCCGGATGTAGCCGTCCAGATCATCGGGCCGCAGCGCCTCCTCGAACCACACCACCGCATAATCCCGCAGCATCTTCGCGGTTTCCAGCGCCCATTTGTATCCGTGCGGCCAGAAGCGGTCCGATCCTCCGGCATCCACCATCAGCTCCACGTCCGCTCCCACGGTTTCCCGGGCAACGCGGACGATGGCTTCATCCAGCTGGGCCGATTCCCGGCCGAACGGACCCCATCCCATCTTGATGGCGCGAAAACCGCGTTCCACCGCCGCTTCCAGCCGCGGCGGCAGCTCCTGGGGGTGTGTCATCAGCAGCGAACCATAGGGCTTCACGGTTTCGCGGTAGCGGCCGCCGAGCAGGCGGCTGACGGGCTGTCCGGTGACCTGCCCGAAGATGTCCCACAGCGCGATGTCGATCCCGGAGATGGCGTGCGTCACGGCGCCGCCACGGCCCTGCCAGAAGGTGGACTGATGCAGTTTCTCCGCCACCCGGGCCGGTTCCTGCGCGCTTTCTCCGACCAGCAGAGGACGGAGCAGTTCCACCGCTCCCTGCACCAGCGTCCCGGACGTGAATACACTGCCCATGCCGTTGATGTCTTCGTCGGTCGACACCTGCACCAGCGTGTGGATATTGTCCGTGGCCTCGAAGCCCTGGTCCCAGCCTCCATCCGGTGTAGCACCACGCAGCGGCATGACCGTAACGTCGCGTATGATCACCTGTACCTCCCCTCAATGGAAAGAGTTATTCATATACCGGCAGGCCGGCGCTGTCAACCGGGCGCCTTTCGAATACCGCCGCCAGAGGGTAGATTGACTCGCACACGGCAGCGCCGGTGACGGCGCGCCTGGGCATTAGTGACGACAGCGTGCGGGCACGGTCGCGTGCCTGGCGACCGTTGACATAAACCTGCTGCGGCGCTCCCATGCACTCCTGGCGCTGCACCCTCCGCGCCTGCGGTCCAACGCATCTCACGCACCCCGAGCCGGTGCATTTTCCAGAAGAGGCCTTCGCTCATGCGGGTCGGGTTGATCAACACCAATCGCAGTATGCCGCCGATCGCCCCGATAGGCCTGGAATACCTGGCCGAAGCGATCGCCGCAGCCGGGCACGACACCCATATCCTGGATCTTTGCTGGGAGCACGACGTCACTGCGGCCTTGAGGCGGTTCCTGCTCCACGCCGCACCGGCGGTGGTCGGCATGACCCTGCGCAATACCGACGACTGCATGATGTCTGGCGGACGCTCGTACCTGGATGACTTCCGGACCATGGTGCAAACCGTCCGTGACGCCACAGAAGCTCCCGTAGTGGTCGGCGGCGCCGGCTTCTCCGTGCTTCCGGAAACCGTGCTGAACCGGTCCGGCGCCGACTTCGGCCTCTGGGGCGACGGCGAATTCGCCTTCATGCACCTGCTCCATCGGCTGGGCGCCGGAGCGCCGCTGGACGACGTCCCGCAACTGTTGCGCCGAGTGGACGGCACCTGGCGGCGCGGGCCCGCGGCCTCCTGGCCGCTGGACCGCCTGCCGCCCATGCGCCGCACCTGGTTCGACAATATCCGGTATTTTCGCGAGGGGGGCCAGGCGGGCTTCGAGACTCGGCGTGGCTGTCCCTGCTCCTGCAGCTATTGCGCCGACCCGGTGGCCAAGGGCACACGCGTCCGCGTGCGGCCGCCGGCGGCAGTCGCGTACGAGATCGCCGCGCTGATCGGCCAGGGCATCGACCACCTGCACACCTGCGATGCGGAATTCAACATTCCGCCGGATCATGCCATGGCGGTATGCGAAGCTCTGCGACATCGCCGCCTGGGAGACCGTTGCCGCTGGTATGCGTATTGCGCTCCGGCACCATTTACGGCCGAGTTGGCGGACGCCATGCGTGCCGCGGGTTGCGCGGGCATCAATTTCGGGGCGGACAGCGGCGATGCCGCCATGCTCCGGCGCCT